>JBFIGS010000005.1:0-33711 GCA_041602195.1 Sediminicola sp.
AACTAAGGGAGGATATCTTAAATGAGACTATGGACAAGCAATCGCCATCAGCAACTGCTTTGGCCTATGTGAAAAAGGAAATAAGCGAACTCTGGTAGATCTTACCTGTCTTTATTAACATCATAAGCCTTGTTTTGGGCATAATTAAAGCCCTGGAGCCACCATTCTTTCATCAATTTCTTATTGAAGACCAAGGAGTTTTCTGTTAGTTTGGTTGGAGTATAATATAGGTTTAGCTCCACCCCATTGTGTTTAGCGGACAAGATACCTTCTGAAATATCGTGAAATTCAATTTGATCAAACACAAATCCGTAGATACTCAACATCAAGGAAAACGGATTTTTTCCAAGGACCTTATTCCGGTCCATATTTTCGGATTCCAAGATCACTGCATCCACAACCTTGGCACCTCTTCGAATAGCCTCCTGTATGGGCACTACGCAACCCAATCCGCCATCACCATATTCGAATCCGTCCTTTTTGGCCAGGGACATAAAAGGAATGTAATTACAAGATATCCATATCCATTCACAAAACTCCTCATAGGAAAAATCTCTAATAGACTTATATTCCACCCTATTCTTAGAGAGATTGGATACCGTGACCACTACATCTTTATGTGTCTTTAGGATTTGTCTGTACTCACTGAATGTGAAGTTTCTTTTGATAGTCCTTTTTAGCGCCTTACTTTCCCCAAAGGTTCTTTTCCCTTTTATAAATTGCAGAAAAGTGGTGAAAAAGTTGATGGAGACATATTTTCTATCTCCCTTTTTACGCACTATAAAAGGATTTAGACTAAAAATGGATAGAGAATTTACGTTAGTATAAATATCATATAACTTGCCCACGTTGTCCGTGGCCAAATGGGGAATTAACAGACCTCCAGTAGAGGTGCCCACAAATACGTCGTACTTCCGCTTTTCTACTTCCATAAGGTATTGCGCCACACCGCCCGCAAAGGCGCCCTTACTACCTCCTCCACTTATTACCAATGCTCTCATTGAGGTTCTATGGGATTAAGTTCTAAATTCTTGTGTTTGGCGAAATTATATCCACTTTCCCACCATGTCGTCATCCGTTCTTTATTGAAAATGAGGGAGTTGGTGGTCAACACAGTTGGAGTGTAATAAAAATTGATAATGGCATCGTTATGTTTGGCTACATATTTCCCGATGCGAATATTTTGATGCTCGATACGATCCAGCATAAATGCAAACATACTTGTCAATAAGGAAAATACGTTTTTTGAAGGCATGCGGTTTAAATGCGTGATTTCGGTCTGTAAAATGATTGCATCCACAACAGTAGCCCCTCTTTTTATAGCTTCCTCTATGGGAACCATACTTCCAAGCCCTCCATCTGCATATTCACAGCCATCCTTTTTCACCAAAGTCATAAAGGGGGTATAATTACAAGAAATCCAAATCCACTCACAAAATTCGTCATACGTAAAATCCATGATGGATTTATACTCTACTTGATTGAGTGAAAGATTGGATACCGTAATAACGATATCTTTTGGGCCGTTCTGCAGCGCTTCAAACTCTTGGACGGTTAAGGTATTTTTGATCAATTTTAATAGATTATGGCTTTCACCAAATGTTTTACTGCCCTTAAAAAAGTTCTTCATTACATTGATGTGATCAATACCAATATTCTCAATGCCATATTTCTTTTTAACAACAAAGGGGCAATTACTAAAAATGTTATCTTGGCTTACATTGGTGTACACCTCCTTGATTTTTTCAATCTTTTGAAGGGCCAGATGGGAAATGAGTAAACTACCGGTAGAAGTTCCAATAAAAAGGTCGTAATTGTGTTTCTGCTCTTGCATGAGGTATTGGGCTACTCCGCCCGCAAAGGCTCCTTTACTTCCACCACCTGAAATTACCATTGCCCTCATATTAGGTTGTTTTACTGTTAATATAACGCAATTCTTCTGTGTTTAGTTTTTCCTTTAGAACATTGAAGCGTTTTTTGTAATTCTCATTCTCCAAGAGCTGGTCCAGTAAATCCCTGGAGAACTTTCTAAATTGCCAAGTATGATGGAGGCAGGCATTGACCAAATCCAACAAATTTTGATCGGACAGCCCCACAGTATCCGATAGGTATTGAAAAGCCCCTTGGCGTACTTCCATGGAATAATTTGATGCGGTATAACCACTTAATTCGGTGTAGAAAACCGATTTATTTTCGGGCTGGTAATCTTTAGTGATCATGGCCAAGGTAAGCCACAATAATCGAACATTTTTATTGGGAAGACCAATAAACTCCTCAGTTCTATCCAAATACATCCCCCTATCCTCCGGATAATAGATCCAAAGTTTATACAGTGCATTCTCTTTGGTCACATAACTTGCATCATCCAAAAGAGATTCAAAATCCGATTTTAGACCTTTGGTCACTTTAGGTGTGTTGATAGCCAATGCTTGTCTGACCCTACCACTACCCTCATTTACTACTTTGCGCAAAAAAGACTCGGAAAGGGAAGTATAATAATTTTGGAGGATGGCTATTTTAAGAAAATCTGAATCACCCCGATTCCAAAATCGATTGATAATAGCTTCATTAGTACCTTTTGTGGTCATTAATTCTCTCTGAAGCTCAAAAAAAGCAGCTATTGAGGGAGAATGTTTTTTTAGACTATTCATGGCCAGTTCAAAAGGAAAATCGATGTTTTTTATCCAAATCCTTTCAAACTCAGCCAGGTCCAAACCACTGGCAGCCTCCATGGACGCTATAAATTGTGGAATGGTCACATTTTGGAACTCATATTTTCGGAGATATTCCTCAATTCCTTTTTTAAAGTCTTTTTCCCCCACTTGCTCACGTAACATAAACAACGCCCAAGCCCCTTTTTCATAAAAGGTAAGGCTGGAAGCTTTGGGGTCATTCAAGGCTTCCCCTTTATCTGCATTGGACAATTCCTTTAATTGTTTGGCTGTTTCATATAATTTCCAATAGAAATGATCCTCACCAAAAACTTCTTTTTCGGAGAGGTATGCATAATAGGTAGCAAAACCTTCCTGTAGCCAATGATGGGAGGCGTCTTGTTCCGTAACCAGATTCCCAAACCACTGGTGTGCTAATTCGTGGGCATTGATATTCACGTAATTTCTATCAACAAAAGCCATGGAATCGATCACATAGGCATCGGAAAAAATAGTAGTTCCCGTATTCTCCATCCCGGCATAAAGAAAATCCCTAACTGGAATCTGCTTGTAGTTCTGCCAAGGATAGGGAATCCCAATTTCTGCCTCTAAAAAATTGAAAATTTGTTTAGAATACCTGTAAGTAGGCTCAACATTGATACTGTCCGAAGGGTAATAGTACATTTCCAAGGGAATTCCAGAGTTGGAACGCTCTGCTTGTTGAGTGTAATTACCTATGGAAAAAGCTAGCAAATAGCTGCTCATCGGTGCTGTCATATCGTAATTCCACGTTTTTAGACCCTCTGATATTTCAGTCTTTTTTAGGTCGCCGTTGGCAATGACCTCATACTTTTTATCAAAAATAAGTTGCAGGTCAAACTCCACTTTCTCGGTCATATCATCAAAGCTGGGCAGCCAATGGCTGGTATATTTACCCTGGCCTTGGGTCCAAATCTGCGGATTGGATCCTATTTGGTCCCAGCCTATAAAATATACAGCTTGGGACGGTTTCACCTTGTAATTCAGCAACAATTTATTTGTAGTGTTTTTCCGAAGCTTTTTAAAAATTGTAATTTTATTGCCTTCGGTATCGTATTTCACTTTTTTATCATTGAGGAGTACCTTAGAAAACTCCATCGCTTTGGCATCCAAAAAAAAAGAGGAAACCTTTTCATTCGTTTTAAAAGTATAGTGGACCGATCCTGTAATTTCTTGGGAATTTGGGTCTATGGTGACCGAAACATCAGCGTGGGTGAAGTCTACCTTATCTTGTCGCTGTGCGAAGGAGATCTGGAAGAAGCAAAGGAGAATACTCAAAAAAACTTTCTGCATAAAAGGCTCATTGTCAAAACCTGTACCAAAATAAGAAATTTGGTTTGTTGCAGGTGTATGGAGTAACCACTATTTTAGACGCATGAATTCCAATTCCCTACAAACGCCTATCGTTTACCTGAAAGGAGTAGGCCCCAATAGGGCCGAAACACTCCAATCGGAGCTGGGAATTCATACCTATCAAGATCTCATCAACCTATTTCCGAATAGATATATTGATAAAACCCAATATTATAAAATAAACCAGCTGCAACGGAACAGTGCCGATGTTCAAGTACTGGGAAAGATTACCCATATAAAGTCTGTGGAGCAGAAAAAAGGAAAACGCCTGGTCGCTACCTTTGTGGATGATACCGGACAAATGGAACTGGTCTGGTTTAGGGGTCAAAAATGGATAAGGGAAAATATAAAACTGAACATTCCTTATGTAATCTTTGGTAGGACCAATTTTTACAACGGGACTTTCTCCATGCCTCATCCAGAAATGGAACTACAATCTGAACACGAGAAGGGAATTCAGATCGCCATGCAGCCCATATATCCATCCACGGAAAAGCTCAGCAACAAGGGCATTACCAATAAGGTGATCAATAAGCTGATGCAGCAATTGTTCATAGAGACCAAAGGACATTTCAAGGAAACCTTATCCGAGCCGCTACTTAGGGAACTACACTTGCTTTCTAAAAGTAAGGCGATGTTCAACATTCATTTCCCAAAGAGTACAGAACTGTTGGCCAAGGCTCAATTTCGATTAAAATTCGAGGAGCTTTTTTACGTGCAACTACAATTGATCTCCAAAAAACTCTTGCGCAAGCAAAAGATCAAAGGATATAATTTTGACAAGGTGGGCACTATTTTCAATGATTTTTACAAAAACCATCTTCCTTTTGAACTTACCAACGCCCAAAAAAGGGTAATCAAGGAAATCAGGACCGATTTGGGCAGCAATGCCCAAATGAATCGGTTGCTCCAAGGTGATGTTGGCTCCGGTAAGACCATTGTGGCCCTAATGACGATGCTATTGGCCATTGACAACGGATTTCAAGCGTGTTTGATGGCGCCTACGGAAATCTTGGCCAACCAGCACTACAATGGCATAAAAGAACTCTTGAGCGGTGTAGGTATAGAGATAGCCCTCTTGACCGGATCTGTAAAAAAATCGGCCCGCCGCGTTATTCATGAAAACTTGGAAAGTGGGGAACTTCATATTCTCATTGGGACCCATGCCTTATTGGAGGATAAGGTACAGTTCAAGAATTTAGGACTTGCCATTATTGATGAACAACATCGATTTGGGGTAGCCCAACGATCTAAACTATGGCATAAAAACGAAATGCCCCCCCATATCCTTGTAATGACAGCAACACCCATTCCCCGCACCTTGGCCATGAGCCTTTATGGGGACCTGGATATTTCCGTCATAGATGAACTTCCCCCTGGAAGGAAACCTATAAAAACGGTACATCGGTACGATGCCAACAGATTGAAGGTTTTTGCCTTTATTAGGGATGAAATTAAAAAAGGACGACAGATCTATATTGTTTATCCCTTGATCCAGGAATCCGAAGCACTGGATTACAAAGATCTTATGGATGGATATGCCAGTATTTCACGGGACTTTCCCCTCCCCGACTATCAAATTTCAATTGTTCATGGCCAACTAAAACCCGAGGACAAGGACTATGAGATGGAACGGTTTGTCTCGGGCAAAACGCAGATCATGGTAGCTACTACTGTTATTGAGGTCGGTGTAAATGTCCCAAATGCCTCCGTGATGATTATTGAAAGTGCGGAACGCTTTGGATTATCCCAATTACATCAATTGAGAGGAAGAGTTGGACGTGGTGCCGATCAAAGTTTTTGTATCCTAATGACCAGCCATAAATTATCTGCAGAAGCAAAGACCAGATTGGATACCATGGTTAGTACCAATGACGGTTTTGAGATCGCAGAGGTGGATCTTAAACTTAGGGGACCGGGGGATTTAATGGGCACCCAACAAAGTGGTGTGCTCAACTTGAAGATAGCGGACATCATAAAAGACAATGATATTTTAAAAGCTGCCAGATTCCACGTATTGCAATTATTAAAAGAAGATCCTTCCCTTCAAAAAGAGGAAAATCAAGTTATCCGCTATACCTATGCCCAATTGATAAAATTCAAGAATATTTGGAATTATATCAGTTAAGGCCCATTTCCCCATCCATATCGCCAATCATTTTCCTAGAGGCGCCCACTTCACTTTCTTAAGTATCATATCTAATTATACTACGGAAATCTTGGCTATTTTTTCATACAAAAAAGCACAAAATTATGTGTTGAACATCGTATTTCTAACCAAGGGTGTTAGGGGTAGTGTTGGTTCAATATGTTAAATTTGAATTCTTTTGGAAGGCATACGATCTATAAATTAGGTCATATGTCCCATATATCCAATGAACAGTTGAAAATTTAGTATAGAAAATGAAAAAGACATTATTTGACAAGGTATGGGATTCCCATGTAGTACGAAAAATTGAAAATGGTCCTGATGTATTGTTCATAGACCGTCACATGATCCATGAAGTTACTAGCCCTGTTGCCTTTTTAGGTCTAAAAAGTAGGGGAATTGGGGTGAAACACCCAGAACGTACCTTTGCTACAGCAGATCATAATACCCCAACCATTAACCAACACTTGCCTGTTGCCGATCCTTTATCGGCCAATCAACTAAGGGCTTTGGAAGAGAACTCCAAAGAACACGGCATTAGCTATTGGGGTTTGGGACATGAAAAAAACGGTATTGTTCACGTGGTAGGTCCGGAATATGGAATTACCCAACCTGGCGCCACTATAGTATGTGGAGACTCACATACTTCTACCCATGGGGCTTTTGGTGCCATAGCATTTGGTATCGGAACCTCAGAAGTTGAAATGGTCCTTGCCACCCAGTGCATTATGCAGACCAAGCCCAAAAGCATGCGTATTAATGTAAAAGGAGATCTGAACTTTGGGGTAACTCCAAAGGATGTGGCCCTTTATATTATCTCCCAATTAAGTACTTCCGGTGCTACTGGCTACTTTGTGGAATACGCTGGGGATGTGTTTAAAAACATGAGTATGGAGGGTCGTATGACTGTCTGTAACCTCAGTATAGAAATGGGTGCCCGTGGTGGGATGATCGCTCCTGATGAAAAAACAATAGACTATGTAAAAGGTCGTGAATTTACTCCCGAAGGTAAAGCATGGGAGAAAGCAATGGCGTACTGGAAAACATTGAAAACCGATGAAGGCGCCACTTTTGATAAGGAAGTGACCTTTAATGGTTCCGATATAGAACCTATGATCACCTATGGTACCAATCCAGGAATGGGTATCGGTATTTCTCATGATATCCCGAATGCAGAAGCCGTTGAAGGAGGGGTAGCCACCTACAAGAAATCCTTGCAGTACATGGCCTTTGGAGAGGGTGATTCCATGATTGGAAAGCCTATAGATTTTGTTTTCTTGGGAAGTTGTACCAATGGAAGGATAGAAGATTTCAGGGCGTTTGCCTCTATTGTTAAAGGAAGAAAAAAAGCCTCAAACGTGACTGCTTGGTTAGTGCCTGGGTCCCATAAGGTTGAGTCGGCCATTAAGGAAGAAGGTATTTTGGATATCCTGAACGAAGCCGGATTTGAACTTCGTGAACCAGGATGTTCCGCCTGCTTGGCCATGAATGACGATAAAGTACCTGCTGGTAAATATGCCGTGAGTACTTCCAATAGAAATTTTGAAGGGAGACAAGGTCCAGGTTCCAGAACATTATTGGCCAGTCCGCTGGTTGCCGCCGCCGCCGCGGTAACAGGAAGGGTGACAGATCCAAGAGAATTAATGGAGAAAGTAGAAACCGTCTAACCTGAACAAAAATTAGGACCACTTCGGTCTACAAAAAATAACAAAAAATGGCATACGATAAATTCGAAATACTAAAAAGCAGCGCGGTTCCACTTCCTATTGAAAATGTGGATACCGATCAAATCATACCTGCCCGATTTTTAAAGGCTACGGAACGTGTTGGCTTTGGGGACAATCTTTTTAGGGATTGGCGATACAATGCAGATGGATCCCCTAAAGAGGATTTTGTACTCAATCAATCCAAATACAGTGGTAAAATTTTAGTAGGTGGTAAAAACTTTGGCTCTGGTTCTTCCAGGGAACATGCAGCATGGTCCGTTTATGATTATGGATTCCGCTGTGTGGTATCCAGTTTTTTTGCCGATATTTTTAGAAATAACTGTTTGAATGTTGGAGTGCTTCCCGTTCAGGTCAGTGCAGAATTTTTGGAAAAAATATATGCTTCCATAGAGGCAGATCCCAAATCCGAACTGGAAATCAATTTAATAGAGCAGACTATCACCATATTGTCCACAGGTGAAAAAGAATCTTTTGATATCAATGTCTACAAGAAAGATAATATGCTGCACGGTTTTGATGATATTGATTACCTCTTGAATATGAAAGAAGATATTACAGAATTCTCACAAGACCTGCCATTGTAATTTCACCTTAAAATTTAAAATAAATATACCCAATCAAGAAGAATCATTTTTTTGATTGGGTGTTTAATAAAATAGTTGAGCACCCATTAGATGAAAAAGAGAAAGATTGAAATAATGGATACCACCTTAAGGGATGGGGAACAGACTTCCGGAGTATCTTTTTCGGTCTCTGAAAAACTTACTTTGGCCAAACTTTTATTGGAAGAGCTACAGGTAGATCGAATTGAGGTGGCTTCTGCCAGGGTATCTGAAGGGGAATTACAATCGGTTCAACAAATCACCAAATGGGCCCTTGAAAAAGGCTTTTTGGACCAAGTAGAAGTATTAACATTTGTTGATAATGGAGTCTCTTTGAAATGGATGGAAGCTGCAGGCGCGAAGGTACAGAACCTACTGACCAAGGGATCTTTAAACCATTTGACCCATCAACTCAAAAAGACGCCAGAGCAGCATTTTACAGAAATATCCGAAACCATAGCCAAGGCCAATGAAATGGGTGTTGAAACCAATGTATATCTTGAGGATTGGAGCAATGGCATGCGAAATTCCCCTGAATATGTTTTCCAATATTTGGAATTTATATCCAAACAACCAGTAAAAAGGATCATGCTGCCCGATACCTTAGGGGTATTGACCCATTATGAAACCTATAGTTTTATATCACAGATCGTTCAAAAATATCCCGAATTACATTTTGACTTTCATGGTCATAATGACTATGACCTGAGCGTTGCCAATGTCATGGAAGCTATTAAAGCAGGCTGTCATGGATTGCATCTTACCGTTAACGGCATGGGCGAACGGGCAGGAAATGCACCAATGGCAAGTGTTGTGGCCGTGGTGAACGATTTTTTGCCTGAAATAGAAATATCCATCAAGGAACCATCGCTATTTAAAGTAAGTAAATTGGTTTCTGCCTTCACAGGTTTCGGAATACCTGCCAATAAGCCTATTGTAGGAGACAATGTTTTTACTCAAACTGCGGGAATACATGCCGATGGGGATAGTAAAAAGAACCTATATTTCAATGACCTACTCCCGGAACGTTTTGGTAGAAAACGTAAATACGCTTTGGGAAAAACTTCCGGAAAAGCCAATATCCAAAAGAATTTGCAGGAATTAGGGTTGACCTTAAATGATGAGGAACTCAAAAAAGTAACCCAGCGGATCATAGAACTGGGAGACAAAAAAGAAAGGGTCACCAAAGAGGATTTGCCATACATTATTTCCGATGTTTTGGATAGTGGATCCCTACAACAGAAAGTATTTGTAAAATCGTATGTCCTCACGCATTCCAAGGGATTGCAACCTTCTACATCTTTGGCCGTTGAGATTGAAGGAGAATCCTATGAGGAGCACGCCCAGGGAGACGGACAGTTCGATGCTTTTATGAATGCCCTGAGAAAAGTGTATCGCTCAAAAAAGATTAAACTTCCCAATTTGATAGATTATGCGGTAAGGATTCCTCCGGGAAGTAATTCCGATGCCCTTTGTGAAACCCTCATCACCTGGGAACAAGACAACAAGGAGTTTACGACACGAGGATTGGATTCCGACCAAACCGTATCGGCCATAAAAGCCACAGAAAAAATGTTGAATATCATATAATGCATATTGCCCTATGGCAGCCATAAGCGCATTAAAAACTATAAATACAATCAAATGAAATTAAATATCGCTCTTTTAGCAGGAGATGGAATTGGACCAGAGGTAATAGACCAGGCCGTAAAAGTATGTAATGCAGTTGCAGACAAGTTTAACCACCAAATTAATTGGACGCCAGCCCTTACCGGAGCAGCGGCCATTGACGCTGTAGGTGAACCCTATCCAGATGAGACCCATGAGATCTGTTTGGCTGCCGATGCCGTACTTTTTGGCGCAATTGGACACCCAAGGTTCGATAACGACCCTTCCGCCAAGGTACGTCCAGAACAAGGATTGCTTAAAATGCGCCAAAAACTGGGATTGTTTGCCAATGTTAGGCCCACCTTTACCTTTCCTTCACTAATTGATAAATCACCTTTAAAAAGGGAACGCATAGAAGGCACGGATTTAATATTCTTAAGGGAATTGACCAGTGGGATCTATTTTGGGGAAAGAGGTAGATTGGACAATGGTGACACTGCCTTCGATACCTGTACCTATAAAAGACATGAGGTACAACGCCTTGCCAAAAAAGGGTTTGAATTGGCGATGACGCGTTCCAAAAAATTATGCTGTGTGGATAAGGCAAATGTATTGGAAACATCACGTCTATGGAGGGAAACCGTACAAGCCATGGAAAAGGATTACCCAGAAGTGACCGTATCGTATGAATTTGTAGATGCCGTGGCTATGCGCTTGGTACAATGGCCCAACTCCTATGATGTTTTGATCACCGAAAACCTTTTTGGTGATATTCTTACCGATGAAGCCTCTGTTATTTCGGGTTCTATGGGCTTAATGCCTTCAGCCTCTGTGGGTACCAAGGCAAAATTATACGAACCAATACATGGATCCTATCCACAGGCAGCCGGAAAAGATATTGCCAATCCTTTGGCAACCGTATTGTCTGCGGCGATGATGTTCGAAGATTTCAAGCTCACCGCTGAGGCACAGGCCATACGTGATGCTGTTAACAAATCCTTGGAACAAGGCTACGTAACAGAAGATCTTGCAGATGGAGGCAACTCTTATAAAACCAGTGAAGTTGGGAATTGGCTAGCCAAAAACATCTAGAACTTTAAGAATAAAAACGTGAGGCAAAATCAACCTTTACCGTAACTTAAACCAATAAAAAAATCCTCGCCACCATTGTAATGGTAACGAGGATTTTTTGTTTCTGAGTGCCAAATGCTGTTTTAGTTATTAAAGGCAATTTTACGTTTCTCTTCTTTGATTCTCTTTTCCCTTTTGCTCCAAACGATGGCCACAGCAATTAAAATCCCGGTACCGGCCATGGCTGCACCTACAAAACTAGCAGAAGTATACCCGTAACCCATGGCTATGGGCAGTCCTGCCAAATAAGCTCCAGAGGCGTTGCCCATATTAAAGGCACTTTGGTTCATGGAGGAGCCCAACATTTCAGAACCTTTAGAGGCCTTTATAATTGCCATTTGCAAAGGCGTGGCCACACTAAATGCTATGATCCCAATAAAGAATGTCAATGCCAATATGGCAATAGGATTCTGGGCTACGAACGTATTCACTATCAATACGGTGACCATTAAGGATAAACTGACAATGATGGCTTTCATAGGGGCCAATTTTTCGGTCAGTTTAGCCCCCAGAAAATTCCCCAAAACCATCCCCAAGCCGGCAATGATCATGGCATAACCCACCATGCTCTCAGGGTAACCAGATACTTTTGTGATCAAAGGCGCAATATAACTGTACCAGGCAAAAAATCCTCCTGTTCCAATGGTAGTCAATAGTATAAGGACCCAAAGTTCCGTACGTTTAAAAACTTTTACGTCCTTTTTAAAACCTCTGGTTGAAGATTTGGACAACGTAGGCATCCAGAAATATACACTCAACATAGCCAAAACACCCACCAATCCCACTAACAAAAAGGAAACACTCCAATCAAAATGGTGTCCAAAATAGGTTCCAATAGGTACTCCTATCACATTGGCGATGGTAAGTCCGGCAAACATCGTTGCAATTGCAGAAGCAGTTTTTCCTGGCTTAGCCAGTTTCCCCGCTACTACGGCCCCTATCCCGAAAAAGGCACCATGTGGTAATCCCGATAAAAATCTAGAAACCAACAACATATCGTAAGTGTCTGAAAATGCGGATAATGTATTAAACACTGTAAACCAAAGCATTAAGACCAACAAAACCTTATGTGCAGGCCATTTACCGCCAATACTTGTAAATAGTGGGGCTCCTACCACAACGCCCAAAGCATAAGCCGCAATAAAATGGCCTGCTTGCGGAATTGTGATATTAAGGGCATTTGCCACATCGGGTAAAATACCCATGATGACAAATTCTGTCATCCCTATACCGAAACCTCCAATTGCCAAGGCGATCAAGGCTTTTTTATTAGATGTCTTTATATTCATAAATGTTATTTCTAAGGTTAAACATAAAGGGTATTAATTTTCTTCACTTTTAAAAAGAAAACCCCCAATTCTGTATTACAAAATTACAATGGTCCTTTTCGTTCCTCCTATGCATTCTTACCCGATTTATGTCACTAAATACCCATTGATCCTACCCTAAAAACGCTAGGAAAAGATGTCGTGTACCAGTAAAAAAACGGAAATTGAAGTCATGGGCTACCATTGACCTATTGCTCTTAAGGCCATTATAAACACACTGAAAATCAGATAAATAGAATGGGGATTAAAAGAATTTGAAATTGCTTGGACGAAGGAAACCTGCTTCCCTTACTTTTAAGGTTGAGTTATTCATAGGAAATCAAAAGCTCAGTTGAAGCCTGCTTGGAACTGATTATAAACTGGTCGTTAACAGATTTGACTGTGGCAGGACCTTCTAGGATCTTATACTGTTTATTGCCCCTTCTAACAGGAAAAATAATGTCCACCGTCCAATTCTCATTCTGCTGCAGGACTTTAAGTGACATCTGACCATTAGATTTTTTATAGAAGACGGAAATCTTATTGTCGGCTATTATCACATCTTCCAATGAGGCTTCCTCCCACGCTTCGGGCATTTGAAGTTCTATGGTTACCTTTTTTTGTGCCGCAAAGGGTTGGATACCGAAAAATTGCTGGACAATGGGGATCGCAAAACCATAAATATTCCATGCTTGGGCGATCATCCCATAATCTGGGGAAACCTCGTACATGCTACCGGGAAGGGCATAGCTAAAGGATCTTGACATTCTTTTTAGATAATTTAAGGCCTTATCGGGACGACCATAATTATTTTCCGCTATGGCCTGTACACCAGTCGGTAATGTCATAACAGCACCGGTATATGTAAAAACTTTACTCCCTTTGAAGGAACCTTCATCCGATCCGGCAGATTCATCACGATCGATGCCAGTGACAAATACTCCAAAGGGATTTACGTATTTTTCGGCTGTTTTCAGTGCCGCATTTGCCTTATGCTGGTCTGCAATTTTCATTTCCATTGGGGTGTTCACCACCCAGTTGTGGTGTAGGACAAATGGTCTAGGTGTTTTCGAAGGATGTTTTAAAATGGATTCCCTGGTTTTCTTAAGTTCTTGAACTGCCCAAGGCTTGTTCAATGTATCTGCCCTTACAATAGCATCGTCAATCAGCCGCAAGGCCTGCTGGTCCGTCCCTATGAAATCAGCATAGGAGTTAAAGGTCTCTGACCAAAATTCCTTATTTATTTTATCTTTTAAGGTGGATGCCAATTTTCCATAGGATTGTGCCAATGGTTCATCTCCCAGCTCCAATGCTATTTTTGATGCGTCTTCAAAAGCTCTTTGGGTATAGACGGCAACATCTATCATTTCACTGTCCATCCCATGTATTTCCATCATCCCAAAGCCGTCGGGAAACAGATTTTTGTTGGCATCATTCTCTTCCATCAACCATTTCAATCCTTTTTTGATAGTAGGGAAGTATTTTTTTAAAAATTCAATATTCCCATTCCATAAATAGGTTTCCCAAATCAAGGAAGTGAACTGTGGTGTTTCATTGATATTACCCTTGTTGAAAACCGCACCATTGGTAGACATTTCATGTATGATCCTACCGTTAGCATTGACCACAGTGGACATGCTGTCCAATAGTTTGATTGTTTTTTCCACTACATCAGACTGTCCAATGGCCATATACCCTTTCAAGGCGTACTCACTGTCCACCCCAAACCACCATGGATAATCAGGAATACCTGCGGTTATGCCTGTACCAATTTCAGGTACTGTTCTTACCAACCAATCCGAATTGTACTTCAGCCATTCGAAGGTTTGTTGTACATTTTTATCAGGAATTGTCAGTTTGGAATTATTTGCCAATTGTAGGTAACGTTCTTTTTTCTTCGCTAAATCTTCTTGGGGATTCCCTTTGATATCCCTGTAGTTCTCAATTGCGGCCTCTTTTGATTTGTAGGATCCGGCCACTGTGAACGTTATTATCCATTCCCCATGGCCAGGAATACTGGCAGGATAGGTCAAGGAGGCAGCTTTGCCTTTTCCAGCGTAAGTGTAATTTTCCGCCTTATGTCCTACAGATTTTTTATCTGCTCCAAAAACCACGTTCCACGGATTATTTTCATCCTGAGCTATCCAAACGTCCAAATTGGAATCATAGTTCGCCTTATCCAAACCATCCACCATTTGAGTGCGCTCCCCTAGCCATGTGGGGCTAAGATCCGTGCTCCCCGTAAATTTAAATTTTAGGTCCTGGGGTTGGTCAGAAGTATTTTTTACCACAAATTGAATACTGATCCCTTCCTTATCATCTGGTACAAATTGCCATCTATCTACTTCTATCCCCTTATTTGGAACCGAATACATATGCTTATTGGCAAAAGGGTAGTTTACGAAAGCATGGGCACTATCCAGAGCGTGGGCGTCGTCACCCCAATAAAGATCCACTTGAAAACCATCCATCAATTTTATGGGATGATTCCAAATACCGCCCATTTCCCCTTTGATGTGCCATCCAATTTCAGGAAAAGTACCATCTTGGTGGCCTACCATATAAACTCTGTTTCCAGCAGTTACATAAGGTGAGTTTAAGTATGCTTTCTTGCCTTCAATATGTGTAGAATTGGCAAGTATCCCGGCAAAACTAGAATCCTTATTCTCCTTTTTACAGCCAACAAAAAACAGAAACATTAGAAAACAAACCGATAAGGTCCATACATTTATACGTTTCAATACCGTTCTGTTTTCCATAAAAGTTTATTTACTAAAGTATATAATCTGTACTAATGAAATTGGAAAGCTTGGAATCCAATAGTTTTTCGAGGATTTCATTGTTCAGGGCATTGTCCTTACTCGCCACAAAAGTCCGTATGGAGAAGGAACGCAGTGCATCATGTACACTCAGGGTAGCCTGTGCAGAATCTTTACGCCCTGTAAATGGATACACATCCGGTCCGCGCTGACAGGAGCTGTTCAAATTAACCCTGCACACCAAATTCACCAAGGTATCGATCAGGGGAGCCAGGGCATATACATCCTTGCCGAACAAACTTACCTGCTGTCCATAATTGGAGGCAGCCATATCATCCAAAGGCTCTTCAATATCCTTAAATGAAAGTATGGGGATCACAGGTCCAAACTGTTCTTCCTGATATACCCTCATATCTTTTGTTACCGGATACAAAACAGCCGGCCAAATATAATTATCAGAATGCTTGCCGCCTTTTTTGTTTAATATTTTTGCGCCTTTAGAAAGGGCATCGTCTATCAATTCTTGAATATAGGCTGGTTTTCCGGGTTCCGGTAAGGGGGTTAGCTTAACGCCATTTTCCCATGGGTTACCAAATTTCAGGGCATCTACCCTTTCAGCAAAACGTTTATTGAACTCCTCCTTTATATCTTCATGCACATAAACCACTTTTAAGGCTGTACAACGCTGTCCATTGAACGATAAGGTTCCTGCTATACATTCATCTATTGTAAGATCCATATCGGCGTCAGGAAGGATAATAGCGGGGTTTTTGGCCTCTAGGCCCAAGACCAATCGCAATCTATTGCTTTTGGGGTGTTGTTCTTGGAGTGCATTGGCAGATTTACTGTTCCCGATCAAGGCAAGTACATCTACTTTTCCTGTTTTCATGATCGGGCTTGCCACTGTTCTTCCCCTACCAAAAATAATATTGACAACCCCTTTAGGAAAACTGGATCTAAAAGCTTCCAATAAAGGAGTAATGAGCAAGACCCCGTGTTTTGCCGGTTTAAAAATAGTGGTGTTCCCCATGATAATGGCAGGAATTAGCAGGGCGAAGGTTTCGTTCAGCGGATAATTGTAGGGTCCCAGACAAAGAACCACTCCCAATGGACCCCTTCGGATATGGGCATAAACCCCATCGTGCTTCTTAAATTTCGCGGCATCCCTGTCCAACTGCTTATAATCCTCTATGGTATCGTAAATGTAATCTACGGTACGATCGAACTCCTTTTCAGAATCTGGCAGCGATTTACCTATTTCCCACATCAGCAATTTCACTACCTCATTTCTCTTCGCCTCCATTTTCTTGACGAACTTCTCCATACACTCTATTCGATCACTGACCCTCATGGTAGGCCACGCTCCTTGTCCTTGGTTATAGGCTTTCAGGGCACCCCCCAAGGCATCTAGGGCCGATTTTTCGTCCATATCAGGAATACTTCCCAATAAGGTAGGTTTATAGGCCTCGGTTGATGATATGGTGGAGTATACTTCCGTGGAATTCCCTTCCCATTTCCTTAGCTCCCCATCCACCAAATAGGTATTGTGATGGATAACATTGGTAATTTCAAATTCAGCTGGTATGTTTGATTTTTTGCTCATAATTGCTAAAATTTCATATAAAAATAACAGGGAATATTAACGCCACTGCCTAACGAAGTTAATAAAATACATTTTTAAATTTTAAGATGCAATCCAATACTTTTTACCGAAATACACCGAAAACGATTGAGGTTGTCCCATTTCACAAAACAGCCATGAATAGTATTTAAATTAAGTATTGAAAAAGGTCCGGTTTGTCATTGAGATACTCCCCAAAAAAGTTTTTATCCTTCATCCGTGAAATAAGGGGTTCCAAATCAGCTGGACTTTTCAATTCAATGCCTACGATGGCAGGGGCATTTTCTTTGCTGGATTTTTTGGAATACTCAAAATGTGTGATATCATCATCTGGACCCAATATTTCTGCTACAAATTGCTTTAAGGCCCCTGGTCTTTGAGGAAACCTCACAATAAAATAGTGCTTTAACTTTCCATATAATAGGGCCCTCTCCTTAATCTCGGCCGTACGGGTTATATCGTTATTGCTGCCACTGACGATACATACCACATTTTTGTCTTTTATATCATCCTTAAAATAGTCCAAGGCTGCAATTGTCAATGCCCCTGCAGGCTCCACTACAATAGCATCCCTATTGTAGAGGTCCAAAATGGTCTGGCAGACTTTTCCCTCCGGGATGGTGATCATATCGTTGAGATGATCTTTACATATTGCAAAAGTGTAGTCGCCTACGCGTTGTACGGCTGCTCCGTCCACAAATTTATCAATCTGCTTCAACTCTGTATTGACTCCTTTTTCCATGGATGTTTTCATGGATGGTGCCCCTTCGGGCTCTACTCCAATGATCTTGGTATTTGGGGAAAGCGCATTGAAAACCCCAATTAATCCTGATGCCAAACCTCCCCCTCCAATGGCTACAAAAACATAATCGATAGGTAGATCGGTCTGATCCAAAATCTCCAATCCAACAGTACCCTGCCCCTCTATCGTCTTAGGATCATCAAAAGGATGTACAAAGGTCTTCCCTTGTTCTTGGCAGGCTTTTATTGCTGCCTTTGAGGAATCGTCGAATGTATCCCCTACCAAGATGACGGTTACCCATTCTCCCCCGAACATTTTGGTCTGTTCCACTTTCTGTTTCGGGGTTACGGAAGGCATATAGACCGTGCCATGAATCCCCAAATAGTTACAGGCAAAGGCCACGCCCTGAGCATGGTTACCCGCACTGGCACACACTACTCCTTTGGCCAACTCTTCTTTTGAGAGAGAACTTATTTTATTGAAGGCCCCTCTGATTTTGTAAGACCTTACTCTATGAAGATCCTCGCGCTTGAGCAAAATATTTGCTCCAAACTGCTTGGAATACCTTATACTTTGGGTCAGAGGGGTAACATCGGCCACTTGCCTAATTACTTCGGCGGCCCTTTTTATATCCTCAATTTTGGGAAAATATGTAGATACGGTTTTTGCCATAATTTTTTGCTTTCCATAGCCCTTGGATATGGATGAAATGAATCGCAGTCGGGTTATCTTAATATACGTATTAAGTTCCCGACTGCGAAATGGTGTACAACTAATTTAATCTAACTTAAACGATACGCTTCATCGCTGTCATGGAGGCACGCAAACGGTTACCTACCACTTCAACAGGATGGTTTCTCAAAGCTTTGTTAACTGCAATCAATTTTGCATTATCCACTCCATTGCCCTTACCTTCCCCGTAATTCTTACCGATTACATCTGTATCAATCTTTGTCATAAAGTCCTTCAACAATGGCTTACAAGCATGGTCGAACAAATAGCAGCCATATTCTGCAGTATCAGAAATTACGCGGTTCATTTCAAACAATTTCTTCCTCGCTATGGTATTGGCTATCAGAGGAGTTTCATGCAACGACTCATAATAAGCCGACTCTGCTATAATACCTGAAGCAGTCATTGCCTCAAATGCCAATTCTACGCCTGCCCTAACCATTGCAACCATCAATACGCCATGGTCATAGAAATCCTGTTCGGTAATTTTATCAGACCCAGCAGGAGTCTTTTCAAAAGCTGTTTCACCTGTTGCAGCCCTCCAAGTATGTAAATTTTTATCGTCATTGGCCCAATCTTCCATCATGGTTTTGGAAAAATGTCCGCTCATAATATCGTCCATATGCTTATTGAACAAGGGACGCATAATTTCCTTTAGTTCTTCGGAAAGTTCAAAGGCCTTTATTTTTGCAGGGTTGGACAAGCGGTCCATCATATTGGTAATTCCACCATATTTTAGGCCCTCTGTAACAGTTTCCCAACCGTATTGTATCAATTTTGAGGCATACCCTTTATCAATGCCCTTTTCAACCATTTTATCGAAACATAAAATGGATCCTGTTTGCAACAACCCACATAAAATGGTTTGTTCCCCCATTAAATCCGATTTCACCTCTGCAACAAAAGAAGACTCCAAAACTCCTGCCTTGTGTCCTCCTGTTGCTACCGCATAAGCTTTAGCCTGAGCCAAGCCTTTGCCCTCTGGATCATTGTTTGGATGTACCGCAATCAAGGTTGGCACTCCAAAGCCTCTTTTGTACTCTTCACGAACTTCAGATCCTGGGCACTTTGGCGCAACCATTATAACAGTAAGGTCCTCACGGATCTGCATCCCTTCCTCCACAATATTAAAACCATGGGAATAAGATAATGTCGCTCCTTTTTTCATAAGAGGCATTACAGCAGAAACTACGCTGGTATGTTGCTTATCCGGGGTTAGGTTTATCACTACATCGGCAGTAGGTACCAATTCTTCATAGGTACCAACATTAAAGCCATTTTCTTTGGCATTTTTATACGATTGGCGTTGTTCCTTGATAGCTGCTGCTCTAAGGGTATAGGAAATATCCATACCTGAGTCCCTCATATTCAAACCTTGGTTGAGACCTTGGGCCCCGCAACCTACAATTACAATCTTTTTACCTTTTAAGGCGGATACACCATCTGAAAATTCTGCAGCTTGCATAAACCTACATTTACCCAATTGGGTCAGTTGTTCTCTTAAGGATAGTGTATTAAAATAATTTGCCATTTTCTGAATTCGTTTTTAATCCCGATAAAAGTCGGGGTGCTATTTATTGATTATTTATTTGTTGTTTGAAATTCCTGCAATAAGGCAGAGATCTGCATTTCAGCTTTGGATACCGCAATTCTTCCTGAACGTACGAACTGCATGATGCCATAAGGTTTTAACTGGTTGTACATCTCGTTTACCTCCGAGCGCCTACCTGACTTTGCCACTACAAAAAAGTCCCTGGACACGGTTACGATCTGCGCATTATTGTCCTTAATAATATTTTGAATCTGGCGCTCATCGAACAATAAATTAGAGGCAATCTTAAACAAAGCTGACTCTTGATAGATGGTTTCCTCATCGGTGTGGTAAAAAGCCCTAATGACTTCGATTTGCTTTTCGATCTGTCCCACAATTTTACGCACCCATTCTTGGGTAGTAAATACCACTATTGTAAATTTTGAAATTCCCTCAATTTCTGATTTTGAGACATTTAACCCCTCAATATTGATGTGTCTCTTTAAAAATATTCCAGATATCCTATTCAACAATCCTACATTGTTTTCTGAATATACCGATATGGTGAACCACTCTTTTTCCATGCTCTATTTCTTAATCCTTCAAATGAAATTCCTACATTAATTAAATCGACCCTCTGCCTTATTTCAGTCTGATATCTGAAACCGAGGCACCTGTTGGAATCATAGGAAATACGTTATCCTCTTGTTCAACCTTAACTTCCAAGAAAAAGGCGTCTTTTGATGCCATCATTTCTTCAACAACGGCGGCTAGATCCTTTCGTTCTGTTACTCTTTTTGCTTGGATATCATATCCTTCTGCAATCTTTACAAAATCTGGATTGGTCATCACTGTTGATGCATATCTCTTTTCAAAAAAGAGTTCCTGCCATTGGCGCACCATGCCCAAATGCTCATTGTTCAGCACCACGATTTTAACAGGGGTTTTGTTTTGGAAAATTGTTCCCAATTCCTGAATCGTCATCTGATACCCTCCATCACCGATAATGGCGACCACTTCCCTGTCCATAGCCCCCATTTTGGCACCAATTGCAGCAGGTAGGGCAAAGCCCATAGTGCCGAGACCTCCAGAGGTGATGTTGCTCTTTGATTGTTTGAATTTCGCGTATCTACATGCTATCATTTGGTGCTGCCCAACGTCGGATACAATGACGGCCTTATGATTGGAGGCTATATTGATCTGCTCGATGACCTCACCCATGGTCAATCCCTCTTTTGTAGGATGGATATCCTTATTGATGACCGTATCAAATTCTATTTGATATTTTTTCTTGAATTCCTGATGCCAAGATTCGTGTGAGTTCTTCTTGATCAGCGGCAATAAAAGCTCCAAGCTCTCCTTTGCGTTGCCCAAAACTCCGATATCTGCCTTAACATTTTTGTTTATTTCCGCAGGATCAATTTCGAAGTGAATAACTTTGGCCTGCTTGGCATAGGTTTGTAAATTCCCCGTAACCCTATCATCGAAACGCATTCCTATGGCTATCAAAAGATCACATTCATTAGTAAGAACATTTGGACCATAATTACCATGCATGCCAACCATCCCTACGTTCAGAGGGTGAGCTGTATCCATTGCGGAAAGCCCTAAAATGGTCCAAGCAGCAGGAATTCCCGCCTTTTCTACCAATTCCTTCAATTGCTCCTCTGCTTCCCCTAAAATGACCCCTTGACCAAAAATGATATATGGTTTTTTTGCCTCATTGATCATTTTGGCTGCAGCCTCTATGTCCTTCATTTTAGGTTTTGGAAACGGATTATAGCTCCTAACCGCTTTACAGGGTTCATAGCTAAAATCCAATTCATCAAACTGGGCATTTTTTGTAATATCGATAAGCACTGGCCCAGGGCGACCTGATTTAGCTATATAAAAAGCTTTGGCCAGTATTTCCGGGATTTCGGATGCTTCGGTCACCTGATAATTCCATTTGGTCACCGGGGTGGAAATTCCGATGATATCGGTCTCCTGAAAAGCATCGGAACCCAATAAATGTCGTGCAACCTGTCCTGTGATACAGACCATTGGAGTGGAATCTATCTGTGCATCTGCCAAACCTGTTACCAAATTTGTGGCCCCTGGACCTGAGGTTGCCATGGCTACCCCAACTTTTCCAGAAACCCTGGCATATCCTTGCGCAGCATGGGTTGCCCCCTGCTCGTGTCGGGTGAGTATATGGGTCAATTTATCCTGGAACTTATATAGTTCATCATAAACAGGCATAATGGCACCTCCTGGGTATCCGTAGATCAAATCCACACCTTCTGCCAACAAACAATGGATTATGGCTTCAGCTCCACTAATTTTAATGGTAGCTTTCTTTTGCACTGGCGTCTTTTTCTCTTTTACTGTTTCCATAGGCCTTATCCCATCCCTCTTTTCACTTGAGGGGTCAAGGGCATTTTTAATTAAACACTATTTTCTCAATTCCATTTTACAGAACCCAACATCCCTTTCGATGCCCTACACTGCCTAATATAGGATTGATCTTTTTTAAAATTCGTCGGTAACACAACCTTGGGAGGCAGATGAAACCATTTTTGCATATTTGTATAAACTTCCTTTACTCACTTTTAAAGGAGGTTGTTGCCATTTTGCCTTTCTGGCTTGGATCTCATCATCCGATAGATTTACACTAATGCTGTTCCTTTCAGCATCAATGGTAACGATATCCCCATCTTCCAAAAGACCAATAGTTCCTCCGTCTTGCGCCTCCGGTGCCACATGCCCAACAACAAAACCATGCGTACCACCTGAAAATCTACCGTCCGTGATCAAAGCAACATCCTTCCCAAGACCAACGCCCATAATGGCTGCCGTAGGCTTCAACATCTCTGGCATTCCAGGACCACCTTTTGGTCCTTCGTAACGGATAACCACAACATTTCCTTTTTTTACCTCTCCCTTTCGTATTCCATCATTAGCCAAAAATTCCCCATCGTATACTTTGGCCGGGCCGGAAAAATATACTCCTTCCTTCCCCGTAATTTTCGCTACGGATCCTTCTTCGGCAAGGTTACCGTACAATATTCGAATATGTCCTGTAGCCTTAATTGGGTTATCCAAAGGCCTGACCACATCTTGACCATCTGACAGGCTTGGAACCTGCGCGAGATTTTCAGCCACTGTTTTCCCTGTGACGGTTAAACAATCGCCATGCAGCATCCCATTTTCCAACATAAACTTCATTACTGCAGGGGTACCACCTACCCTGTGCACATCTTCCATCAAATACTTTCCACTTGGTTTCAGATCGGCCAAAAATGGTGTGGTATCACTAATTTTTTGGAAATCGTCCAACGTAAATTCTATCTCTGCGGCCTTGGCTATTGCCAAAAAGTGTAGTACCGCATTTGTGGATCCCCCAAGAACAGTGACCAAACGGATCGCATTCTCGAAAGACTTCCTTGTGATAATATCACTGGGCTTAATATCCTTTTCCAATAAATTCTGTAAGGCCTTCCCTGAATTGACACAGTCATCCTTCTTCTCTTTTCCGGTTGCCGGATTGGAAGAGTTATAGGGCATGGCCATTCCCAATGCCTCTATGGCAGAGGCCATGGTATTTGCAGTATACATTCCACCACAGGCTCCAGCACCAGGACAGGCATTGTGGATGACACTTTTATAGTCTTCTTCATTCATGGTGCCTGCAACCTTTTCCCCCCAAGCTTCAAAAGCAGAAACAACATCTAATTTTTTTCCATTGAGACAGCCTGAAGCGATAGTACCTCCATATACCAATATAGATGGTCTATCGAGCCTTATCATGGCCATTAGTGCTCCTGGCATATTTTTATCACAGCCAACTACGGTTACCAATCCATCATAGTTCATGGCCTGTACCACGGTTTCCATGGAATCTGCAATTATATCTCTTGAAGGCAATGAATAGCGCATTCCATAGGTCCCCATGGAAATACCATCACTTACGCCAATAGTATTGAATATTAAACCAACAGCACCCCCTGCATTTACGCCTTCTTTTACATGTTTGGACAAGTCGTTTAAATGCATGTTACAAGGATTTCCCTCATAACCTGTACTTCCAATTCCGATAAGCGGTTTTGCCAGGTCGGCATCGGTAAGTCCGATGGCGTGTAACATGGCTTGGGCAGCAGGTTGGGTAGGATCTTGTGTTACGTTCTTACTATATTTGTTGAGCTCCATTAAACTTTATATTGCTATTCTTAAATTCTTTTATAAATCTTCTATCATTCAAAGATAAATGTTTCATATACCCCAAACTTTTAACTAAGTTCTTCGGTTCAAATCCAATTAACCTATAAATAGGCTAATATATTGATTATCAGTTTATTAATAATGTAATTCGTATCATATCCAACAATTTTATTAATGCACTTACTATTGTTGATTATACAAAATATGGCCATTACATTAGTTATGATGTATAAATTGGAACAATACAGCCCTATCTGATCTACTTGGAATTGATTTTTTTGATTAGCTTGTCGTGCTATTTTTATCCGTACAAGATAAGTCCCTAAGTTTTATTACATTTCAATATGAAGACTACAATTTCCAACATCGTTCAAGCACAACGTAATTTTTTTCTAACTCAGGAAACCAAAGACCTTACGTTTAGAAAAGAAGCGTTGGAAAGACTCCAAAAAGAGATTATAGAACGTGAAGATGCTATTTGCGATGCTATTTATGCTGATTTTAAAAAACCACATTTTGAAACTTTGGCCACCGAAACGCAGTTTGTTTTGGCAGAATTAAAATTGGTTTTAAAAAAACTGAATTCTTGGGCACGACCGAAAAGTGTTTCCTCTTCGTGGTTGAACTTTCCCTCCACTGACAAAATATACAAGGAACCCTATGGCACCATCCTCATCATTGCTCCATGGAACTACCCGTTTCAGTTAGCTCTTTTGCCATTGGTAGGAGCCGTAGCAGCAGGGAATACTGTGGTGATAAAACCGTCCGAAGTAACCCCCAACACCTCAAAAATCATTCAGAATATCATAACCGCTGTTTTCGCGAAAGAACATGTAGCAGTTATTGAAGGTGGCGTTGAGGCATCCCAAGAACTTTTAAAAGAAAGGTGGGATTATATTTTTTTTACGGGAAGTACGCGGGTCGGACAAATTATATATGAAAGTGCCGCCAAACATCTTACTCCCGTCACTTTGGAACTAGGGGGAAAAAACCCTTGTATTGTAGATGAGACGAGTTCCTTGGACATTGCGGCAAAAAGAATATGTTGGGGAAAGTTCTTAAATGCCGGGCAAACTTGCATAGCTCCGGATTATATTTTGGTCCATAAATCCATAAAAGAGGCGTTTATACAATCTTTAATCAAAATGATCAAGGCTGCATACGGTGAAAATTTAAAAAAATCTTCAGATTTTGCCCGAACGGTAAGCGACGCCCATTTCAATAATTTAAAGGATATGCTTGTTGGGGAAACTATTCTCTTTGGAGGTGAAACAGATTCGAAAGATAATTACATCTCCATTACGTTAGTGGATGAGCCACACATGGACAGCAAATTGATGTATGGAGAAATATTTGGGCCTATCCTACCCATTCTCTCCTATGAAACTGAAGATGATATCCATAGGGTGGTAAATAAATACGGTAAGCCATTGGCTACCTATGTTTTTTCTAACAACAAAACATTTCAAAATAAAATTATCCAAAAATATAGTTTTGGGGGGGGTGCAATAAATGATACGGTCATACAAGTCGCCAATAAGAAATTGCCGTTTGGCGGGGTTGGTGGCAGTGGTATTGGTGCCTACCATGGAAAAACCACCTTTGAACTCTTCTCACATCACAAACCCATTGTGCATAGGGCTACCTGGTTGGATGTTCCATTCAGATATCCTCCTTATTCATTGCCTGTAAAATTTGCAAAAAAATTAAAAAATCTGCTGTAGAGGAGCTTTTTTTAAAACTTTATGGTTTTGGTCAGGTGCCTTTGGAAACCTCGAGATTTACGAATGTTTATTCTAAGATCTTTTCTAGGAGTTCCACTACTGTTTATTGGATTATATCAAATTAAAGGATAACTCATCCCCATATCGCTTTTGTGCAAGTATGGAAATGGCTTTTTCTGAAAGCTGTAAAATACGGGGATACCCTCCGGTAGTCTGACCGTCTTTCATTAAAATGATCAATTTCCCGGAAGGGGTCAGCTGTACTGTTCCAGGAAGGGTTGCTGATGTCAGCATGGAAATAGCATGCCCTTCTATGGTTTCGTTTAGCTGATAGGCCATTCGGTTATTTTCTTTGGCTACGGTAAAATCGTCCCCAAACAAAGTCTTCTTTTGTTGCTCTGTCAACAACCTGTATTCCGGTCCTTCAAAAACCTCCAATACTGTTTCTTTAAGCAAAGAATGTGGTTTTAATTCTTGTAATTTAGGGGTAAAGCTTTTGCATTCATCGTATGGTAGCTGATCATAATCCTTAATACGTGAGGAATTGGTCAGGGGTTTATAATAGGAGCGGCTACCCAGAACAATAGGTGTTTTAAATCCTTCTTTTATTGCCAAATAGGACCTCATACCGTGGTCCAGTTTCCCAAAGGAAACTATATCCCCAGCCTGAATTTTATGAACCTTGAAGTTTTTTATGGTTTGGCCATTTAAACTCATGGCTAGTTCTGACCCCCCAGCAACAATGTACGTGTCCAGCTCAAATTCTACTGTTGGGCCGGTCATGGTAATTTCCAATACTGCCGCCTTTTTATCATTCTCCAACAGCATATTGACTATGGCATAGGAAAAAGAGTCCATGACCCCACTAACGGGCACCCCTTTGTTCCTATAATTGAACCTGCCCATATCCTGTACGGTTGTAAAAAAACCAGACTTTATAACCTTAAGCATCCACCTTAGTTTTTTTCAATTTATAAATTCCCACTTCTCCCTGTAATTTTAGCAGGTCATGCTCGCCCTTGGTGATTGAATAAAATTTAATTTTATCCCCAACATTTACAAAACATGGGTTTTCATTATCCTTATTGAATAAGGGAACCGGACAATTCCCGATGAGGTTCCAGCCTCCCGGTGATTCTTGAGGATAAATTCCTGTTTGTTTTCCGGCAAGTCCAACAGATCCCTGTTCCACTTTTAACCTAGGGGTTTCTCTTCTGACAATTTCCAGGGATTGGGGCAGTCCTCCCAAATACATAAATCCTGGAAGAAAACCGATCCCATATACCGTGTAAATATGTTTTGTATGCAAGGAAATGACTTCCTTTGGAGACATGCCCAATTTTTCCGCTACCTCCATTAAATCAACCCCAAAATCCCCTTCATAACAAACTGGTAGCTCCCAAAGGTATTTTTCTATTGCATAGTCCCCGGATTTTTGGGAATACCATTCTTTTAGTTCTTTGCTGAAGGTCTTATATTCTATTTTTCCTGCTCGATGAATAAGAGCCAGGGAATTATAGGCTGGGACCATTTCCCATTCTTTTTCATTAAGGTGATTGGTTTTTAAGTGGTGAATAAAATCGAGGATATCGTTCAAGATTTGCTCTTCAACTATATTGGGCCACTCAACGAGTACGGCAAACTCCCCAAAAGGGCGAATAGAAATTATAAAAGGGCTCACTTTTTTAAATAGATCTGTTGTTTGGGCAATTCTTCTGAAAGATACGCTAATATTTGTAATGCTGATGGGGTATCTCCATGAATACAATAGGTTTCAGCAGTAATATTTTGCGCTATCCCTTGCGAGGTCTTAACCTTGTTATTTTTTACCATTTCTGTAATATGCTCCAAGACTTCCTTGGGATCTTGGATAACGGCATTGGGGGAATTCCTAGAAACCAAAGTGAGGTCAGGATTATAATTTCGGTCACCAAATGCCTCCACCATTGTCTTGAAGTTTCGCTTTAATGCTTCCTCCTCCAAAACAGATCCATAGGGTACATATAGGTAAATACCTTTCTTAAACTGTTCTACGGCTTCCAGGAAAACAGAGGCCAAAGCTCTGTTCTTGGCGATATCATTATATAATGCCCCATGTGCTTTTATGTGATGCAAGTCTAACCCTTGGGTTTCCAAAATGGAAACCAAGGCAGTTATTTGTTCCACAATGGAACTTTTTAATGCTTCATTAGGCATGGATAGGGATACTCTTCCAAAATTATCTTTGTCAGGATACGAGGGGTGGGCCCCAATTTTCACTTGGTGCTTTTTTGCTAGAACCACTATTTTATTCATGATTTGCTCATCCCCAGCATGACCACCACATGCTATATTACATGAAGTAATAAAAGGAAATAGGTCTTCTTCGTTTCCTATTCCTTCCCCAACATCACAATTGATATCTATAAATTTCATTTCCATCTAAAAAAGTCCAGCTACCTTCAAAATACTTTTCATTCCCAACAGTATAACCAATAAAATTATAAAAATAGCAAGTACATTTTGTGCAGTCGAATTTTTATAGGATCCCATGATGGCTACCTTATTGGCCACCCACAATAGAAAAATGGCTATTACAGGTAATAAAAGTCCATTGGTTACCTGTGCGAATTGTATAATTTCTATAGGGGTAATCCCGAAGGTCAATGAAAGGACGCCCAAAATTATAATGGCCATCCACACTAGTTTAAATTTTAGGTCTTTTAAGCCTGCTTTCCATCCAAAACAGCTATTCACCACATAGGCTGCGGCCAAGGGTGCGGTAATTGCGGAAGTGATCCCGGCAGCAAACAAGCCAATCCCCATAAAATACCTGGCCCCGTTGCCATACAATGGTTCCAGACCTTTGGCCAAATCCAAAACGGAAGAAATATCGCCTTTGGGAATAGTGGTAGCTGCTATGATAATGGCCATGGATACCATTCCTCCCAAAGTAATGGATATAAAGGTATCCTTTCTGGCTGTTTTCAAATCTTCCTTCGTTTTCCATTTTTCACTGACTAAGGAAGCATGCAAAAACAGATTATAAGGGACTACGGTTGTCCCTACCAAGGCTATTACGGTAAAAATACTATTCTCCGGCATGGTGGGCACAAGCATGCCTTTTAAGACCTCCATAATATTGGGTTTGGTGATGATTGCGGTCAATAAAAAGGAAAGGCTCATCACAATCACCAAGGTGACCAAAACCTTTTCCAACATTTTATAATTCCCCAAATACAGAAGCACAAATGCAATAGCTCCTATGACAAAGGGATAGTAGGTAACGTATTCCCTTCCAAAAATAGCTTCTAGCCCCAAGGTGGCCCCGCCTATGTTCCCACCTTCGTAAGCGGTGTTACCAATGACAATGGCACCTAAAATTATCCCAATTACCAAATTGCGGAACAATGGAATCTGAATTTGTTCTTTAATGACGTCCGCTAAGCCTTTTTGGGTAATAATGCCCAATCTGGCCGACATTTCCTGAAGTACAATTGTGGCTATCACGGAAAGCAACATGGCCCATAGCAAGGTAAAACCAAATTGCACTCCGGCCAACGTGCAAGCTGTAACCGTACCCGGACCAATAAATGCTGCGGCCACCAAAACACCCGGGCCTATTTTTTTAAACATATTACTTGGTATTATTCAATGAGTACAGAGCAAAAGTTCCCAACCAATGTGTACCCTCATAATTATCGTCAACTATTTTGGGCAGGGAATAATTGATATGGGTATTTGCTATATTTTTTAAATGTTCATATTCAGGAAGGGTTTCAGCAATTCCATATAAACACCACGCCCTGCTAAAATTAAGTCCATCCAAATGCACCAGTTTCCCGTCGGTCCTATCTGCTACTTTCCCCGGTTCCAACCTAAAATCCGGGTCTTTTAACTGAGGCATAAAAGTATCCAACCATTTCTTGAAGGCCTCCTTGGCATACACTTTACGCACCAAATTAATTTCCTCCAGGCAAGGGGAAAGGAAATCGAATCCACTTGGTTCCCACTCCATGGGGCAACCCTTATCGTTAGTGTAATAGCGATCTACAGCATCCTTGACCGACTTCATTAATAACACATCATTGACGGCAACTGCATAGTCCCAAGCTAAGGAGAGGCCAAAAGCTGTATTGGAATGCTCACCTACTCTAATAGGATAAATTAATTTTGGCAAAAAGGATTCATAAGATGCTACAATAAATCTAGTAAGTGGCTCCAGGTTATATTCCAATTCTTTGGCCATGGGATCGTCCCAAGTATGTAATTCTTCCGCAAGTTTTAATATCCAGGCCCAACCATAGGTACGTTCAAAAGAAATGTTCCCGGTCATCTCAAAATAGGCCATTTCTTGTGCTATGTTTTCTTGTGATAAGGATTCCGTCAGTTTTTCGCGAATAATGCCTGCCTTTCCAAGGTTGGGAAATTGTTTTAGCAATGAAACTAGGGACCAATGCCCGTGTACGGAAGAATGCCAGTCATAACATCCATAGAAAGCGGGATGTAATGATTTTGGACTTCTCAAATGCGTGGAATCGTTCAAGGTTTGCCCAAGTTTATTTGGGTATTCGACTTCCAAACAATTTAAAGGCAGTTCTACCAGCCTATTTGCCTCAGATAAAGTCAAAGTAGGAGTCTTGGAAATAGGTGATTCCTGAAGTTTAGGCTTAGGATCCTCTTTGCAACTTAGGAATAACGCGATAAAGATTAGGCACAATGTAAATTTACACTTCATGGGGGAACATTTATTTATAGAAAAACTAAATGTACATATAATACCTTAAATCTGAAATTGGGAAATAGGGACATTTTTCTTTAACAGGATATGGTTCTAGATGAGTTTCTCTCTAATTTATTGTATTTCTATTTGGTTCGCCAGTGTAAAAAACAGTGTTTAAATGACCAATTACAGTGTAGTTCGTCTAAAAGTTTGCAGTTCGTCTAAAAGTTGACATTACAAGATAATATTCCTAAAATATTACGGTTATAATAATCCCGAACCTTAATTGACCTACTTTAATGACTTGCTTACAATGTAAAAAAGAACTGAGTTATATAGACCATAAAAATTCCATGGACATCTTAGGCGTTGAACTTTGCGCTAAGCACTTTGTTCAGTTAAAAAAGCTGATCCATAAAAACAATACCCCGGTGGAAGCCGTACAATTATATTATGGCCTTAAAAATGCCGGAGTGCATCCCATGTTGGAATGGTGGGATGGTAAAAAATCCGTAGATGTAGCTATCTCCAGGGTAAAACTCAATATAGAGATAGATACAGAATACAGTATGATGACCCATGAGCAGGCCATTAATGATTTGGAAGAGGCCATGCATTCATTTAAGAATGGATTTACAACCATACGTATTCCCCATGTTGTCATAAAATATTACTTGAACGAAACGGTGAAGAACATCTTGGGTATCATGGAAGGATTAAAGGCCAATATTAAGGCCATATGAGTTAACCGATAAAACCAATAGTGATGGAGAGCGATAAAAAAATTCTGAGTATTCCCTTGAGAGTTTCCATGTGCTTTATACTAGTGGGATTCATTTTTAAAATGCTACATTGGCAATTGGCTTCAACCATACTTACCTTTGCTTTTGTAAGTATTTTGGTTCTTTATGCATTACGATTTTGGAATAAACCCAAAAAAACCTTTCTCGCCTACAATAAATTAATACTCATTTCTTTCTGGGCTATCAATGGATTGATCCAGATTTACCATTTGCCTTTCGCTCTTTATACGCAGATCATACTTGTGATTTCCTTGATCCTTTGGGCCATTTTGGAAGGAACTGCTTACTTTTCCAAAGAAAACAAAAGCAAAAAGTTGAATACAAGTCTAATCATTTGGAACTTGATCATGGTATTAGGCAGCATAGCCATTATGTCAGGTGGATTCCTCATGCTTTTGGAACTGGATTATGCCATTGCCCTTTTGACATTAGGGGTGTTTTTAATTACTATTTATGTCTTTAAAGATGTTTTTGCGCAAGAAATAAGGGAAGATAACTCTTAATTGTATTCTACTTCATTAACGTGACTTTATAATACTTCCTTTCCAATAATCACTTTTTCTTTAATTTTGCCTGTCCTAAAAATCATCTTTCGTCCTTACTTTGAATGTTTAAATAGCATAGTTTCTTACTAATTGAATTTTATAAAAACAATTTATCCCCTTTCCTGCAATTTTCAGTCCCTATACTAACCCTATACTTCTATTATTTAGAACTTGCTCTTTAACCTGAAGTATGCAAAATTTTATAATTCACCCACTTAACGAATATTTTATCCTTTAAAAGTGTAAGAATATTCTTCATTATTAAAAATCGTTTTCTTTATAAAGCCCTACTTATGAAGAAAAAAACTACTTTTTCATTCTTTCTATATGCCTTTTGCATCTTTTGCATTCTATGGTCCATCTATATTATATGTAGCTGTTAATTCTCATACCCCTTACCTAGTAGGATTTGTTTGTTCAATAAAAAAGGCACCCTTGAATGGGTGCCTTTTTGTAACATATCTATTTTGGTAATTACATTTTAATTTTTATCGGCTTTAATTCTTTTCCTTCCTTGTCAACTAGCAACACTTCGTCAAATCCCATTTTTTCGAACTGTTCAAATTGGGTTGCAGCATCACCTACCACCAAATATGCCATTTTAGATTCATCCAAATATTTATTCGCCAACTCTTTGTGTTGTTCCAACGTCATTCCTTTTACAATTTGTTCTTCCCCTTCGATATAGTTCTTAGGCAAATTATAATTGCTCATTTCCTGTAACATTCCCAATAAGGAATTTTGGGTTTCAAAACGACGGGCGTTGGATTTGATCAGGGCATTTTTAGTGAATTCCAAATCTTCGGCCGTTATTCCATTTTTATATTTGGCAATCTCATTTTTAAAGATTTGAACCGACTCCCCAGTTGTATTGGTCCGCACACTGGACGAAGCTGTAAATGTTCCCGGCACTTTACCGCCATTAAACCCTGATCTGGCGCCATAGGTATACCCTTTTTCTTCTCGTAGAATCATGTTTACAGTTCCAGAAAAGGAACCTCCAAGTTTATAGTTCATCACCTCAGCAGGATAGTAATCCTTATCGGTTCTTGGTAGGGCCAGATACCCAATGTTAATAACTGACTGCTTGGCATTGGGTATATCCACAAAATATAGAGACGCCTTGTCCCTCTTGTTAGGTAATGGGAATTCTGGGATATTTACCTCTTTGGCAGCCCATTTTGCTTCCAGATCTTTAAGGTTCTCTAAGACTGTTGCCTTATCTATTTTCCCCACAACATTGAATTTACTAATGGATGGTGAAAAGTTTTGCGAATAGAACGCTTTCAAATCGTCTATGGTAATAGCTTGTATGGAAGCCTCGGTACCACTTATTGGGTAACCAAAAATATGGTCATCCCCATATAACAATTTATCGTACACCTTTTCCGCAACTGCATTCGGGTCGGCCTCATTCCTTTTAATAGCATTAATGGTCTTGGTTTTAATTCTTGCAAATTCTTCCTGATCCCAACGAGGTTCCATAATTATTTCCTCGATGAGCTTCATTGTTTTTCCAAAATTCCTTGTTAGGGTGTTGCCCCTGATAACAATGGATTCTTTGGTGGTGTACATGTAAATGGAGGCTCCCAATAATTCGATTTCCTCCTCCAATTGCTCCGGAGTTTTTGTGGCTGTGCCCTCCATCATAATATCGGTCATCAGATTGGCCACTCCGTTTTTGCTTTTATCATCCAACAAATGTCCGCCCTCTATAACCAGACTAAAGTTTACCGTAGGTACTTCATCCTGTTCAATACCATAAACATTTATCCCATTGCTTAA
>JBFIGS010000006.1:0-29006 GCA_041602195.1 Sediminicola sp.
AAACCAGATACGAAAGTATCTGGTTTTTTCGTTTAGCGCAAAAGCAATGCTTGCATTAGCTTTGGAGATGAACTAAAAAAACAGAGCGCAAAGCGATCTTGGTTTTCTTTGTAAAGCCACTCCAAGGCCCTTTCCGTAGAGAAACGAAGGAAAGAATCCAGTCCTCCTCGAAACTTTGGAAACCAAAAAAAAGTGCGCGAAGCGATCTTGGTTTTCTTTGTAAAGCCACCCCAAGGCCCTTTCCGAAGAGTAACGGAGGAAAGAATCCAGTTCCCCACAACTTTAAGTATTGATCATTTATCAGCTTTAGAGAAAAACAAAATACAGGGCGCGAAGCGATCATGGGTTTCTTGGCAAAGCCACCTCAAGTCACTTCAAAAAAGGAACTACGAAAAAAAGCTAGTTCCTATAATATATACTAAAAGCACCAAAATCAACGAATTGGTTTGCTTGATCCGCTTCTTTAGATCCATTAATTCTATTCTAACAACTAAACAAAAAACAATTATTCAACCTATTGTTTTAACCTGATATGCTATATTTAGACTTATCAATTTGCATTTCTATGAAAATTAATCTTTTCCGCAGAAAATCGCTGTTTCTGTATATTCTATTCGTGGGGCTTTCAACCAATTTGGTTTTAGCTCAAAATAAGAATCAAGACTATACCAATTTAGTAGCTTTATTCAAAGAATGGAGAACTTTTGAAAATCCTCCTTTGCGCAACGGAGCACCCGATTATACAAAAGAAACCTTTGAGAAAAGAGTACCCGCATTTAATATCTTAAGAGATAAACTACGCAACATTGACACCATCTCCTGGCCTATTCCACATCAGGTTGATTGGTATATTGTAAATGCAGAAATGAAGGGGTATGAATTTAACCAAAGAGTGCTGCGCCCATGGGAAAGGGATCCCGCCTTTTATAAGTCGCTCTGGACAGACAGAAGTGATGTCCCGGCACATGAAGGACCAACCCACCACGGTATAACCGAGCTTTGGACCTATCAATTTCCTTTGGATAAGGAAGGTTCTAGAAAATTAATAGCCGATTTAAAAGTTATTCCCGCACTAAATGAACAGGCAAAAATAAATTTGACAGGCAATGCCAAAGATCTTTGGATTGCCGGCATCCGTGATATTAAAGATCAGAGTAAAAACCTAACTACAATAAAGGATTTCCCAGGAGTGTCTAAGGATAAAAATTTACTCAGTGCTATTGACAATGCGATTCAATCTACCAATGCCTTGGTAGATTGGCTTCAGACCGAAGCCAAAACAAAAACAGGACCATCCGGTATAGGTAAGGATGAGTATACCTGGTACCTACAAAATGTTCATTTGGTGCCTTTGACTTGGGAAGATGAGGTAATGCTTTTAAAAACAGAGCTTACCCGGGCTTGGGCTGCTTTAAAATTAGAAGAACACAGAAACAGAAAATTGCCCCAACTTACGGATGCCAACTCGCCTGAAGAATACGATAATCGTGCTAAATCCTCCGCCGCGAGCCTACTCAATTTTTTAGATGAAAATGAAATGGTGACTGTAAAGGACTATTTTGAGCCTGCCTTAAATGAACATCTTGGCGCATTTGTCCCCAAGGACAAACGCAATTTTTTTTGGATTACAGCGCATTATGATCAACGTCCATTATATTCCCATTTTTACCATTGGTTTGAATTGGCTAGAATGGACACAGAACCACATAAAAGTGAAATTAGAAAAGGCCCGTTGTTATACAATATTTTTGATTCAAGAAATGAAGGTATGGCAACTGCCGTTGAAGAAATGTTTATGGATGCCGGACTTTATGATGATCAACCGCGATCCAGAGAAATTGTTTATATCATGATTGCCCAGCGTGCCGCCAGAGGTTTAGGTTCGCTTTATGCCCATGCCAATGAAATGACCATGGAAGAAGCGGGAAACATCCATTCGGAGTATACCCCTCGTGGTTGGATGAAAACAGAAAAAGAACTGTTGCTTTTTGAACAACATCTTTATTTACGGCAACCGGGGTATGGAACAAGTTATATCACAGGTAAATTTCTCGTTGAAAATGCGCTGGCAGAATACGCTAGAATGAAAGAATTAAAAAACGAACCTTTTGAAATGAAGACGTTTTTCGACCAACTGAATTCCATAGGAAATATTCCCATATCCTTGGGACGTTGGGAACTAACCGGGGCAAAAACTTTTATTACTGATTAGCACCGAATAGATAGCAATTACATAAATCTCATTTGTATAATTTAAATGTGGTATCCTCTACTTAAGTACTTTAAAAATAATTCAATATAAATTATATAAAGCCACCCCCAAGGCTCTTTCCGAAGTGCAAAGGAGGAAAGAATCCAGTTTTTCCTAAAACTTTTAAAATTGTACCTTTTCCCAGCTTTAAGTACAAAAAACAGGGCTCGAAGCGACCATGGGTTTCTTGGAATAGCCTGATTTGAATATTAAATCCTAAGCCACATCTATTTTGTCAATTCAAGAAGCATGGAAATAAAAAAAACAGCTTTTTTACAAAACTGTTTTTTGAAATCGGTTTTAAATAGTCAGTTAGGCCGTTGCATTCTGTGGCGCCCAATGGGAGCATAACATATCAGGGGCGGCTTTTTGTGGGTTGGCACAGGTAGGACCTTGGTATCGGGCACAGGTGGTGCAATTGGGATCATTCTTTAAGACTGCCTTCATTTCAAAGCTATCGCAGGTATAAGAGTTATTTACTTTTACGTGATGTACCTTGCACATCATAGTGTCTGTAAGGTTTTCACAATTATTGCAGCTATTTCCTAAACGTATGGACATGATTTCTAGATTTTAAAATTAATATATCCTTAATTTAATACCTTAAAGCTTTAGAAACAATTTAAATAACTGGTTTAGAGTATTTTATATTTAGACTAACTTAAAATATCATGTACTAGTTTATATTATTGGATTTAAATATTTCTGTTAAGACCCGGGGTTTTCATCCTAAGCCTCCCGGCGAGGTTTTACTGTTTTATTCATTTTTATTTGCAGGTAATTTATACCTCTCACTTTAGGCATACTTTTAAGTAGTAGAATCAACATTTAAATATTAGTATTACCTTCCTACCGTTTTAAAATAATCAGCACTACGGATTCCCACTATACCCACCGACTCATCTTCGTATTCATACTTTTGAATACCCTATTTGCCAATGGTCAAATTCCGGTGGACAAAGATTCCGTGAAAATTGTTCGGTACCAATTGGAATTGAGGCACGATAATGATTTTTTAACTTTTACGGACCGTTACTATTCCTCTGGCCTATTTTTAACGTACCGCCAACTTTTAAGAAAAGGTATTCTGTCTGCTGGCAAGGAACAACTCCAAATTTCTGTAAGGCAAGAAATATATACCCCTTCCGATATCAAATCACGCGATATAGCGGATTTGGACAGGCCCTATGTGGGCTTTCTAGGCATCCAAGCAGGATGGTCACATATAAGAAATTCCAGTCTATTGGAGACCGATCTGCTATTTGGTGTTGCCGGTCCAGCTTCCGGAGCAAGTGGATTTCAAAAATGGTACCACCATACTTTTGTGGTTTCCGATCCCCCCGTGTGGGGCAATCAAATGGAGAATAGCGTTCATGCAAATATCTATACAAGCTATTTAAAAGAATGGAAATTGTCGCCCAACCCCTTTAGCGTACATATGTCCCTAAAACCACAAATTGCTTTTGGAACCAGGGATATTTATGTGCATCCGGAATTTATGGCAACTTTTGGAAGAAGGGATCCTTTATCCTCCAGCATGACACAAAACCGATTGGGAACCCTGGACAGGGAAATATTTTTTTCCCTTATGGCAGGCCACAGGTTTGTGCACCACAATGCTTTATTGGAAGGTAAAATATGGGGAGATGATTCTGTTTTATTAGTGGAAGCAGATAGAAATGTTTGGTATTTTGGCTTTGATTTTAAGCACCGTTTTGGCAAAAATAATTATTGGGCCGGCTACCGGATCAATTCTCCCGAATCACAAAGAACCCAGGCCCACAAATATATTATCCTCTCCTATGCCCGGAGCTTTTAAATATAATTCCAGTACTCGTTACCTAACATATTTTCCCCTCTTTAGTTTGATGTGCCTGTTGGCCTTAAATTTATTGTTTAGTATATTTACTACAATTCAAAAGTTTTCGTACATTTAATCCGGCTCGAAGTAAGCTTGTTATGATTACATCAAATCTCAACAACGGATTCATTGCCTAAAAGATAGGTTTTACTCTATAAATCTGAAATTCAAAAACCATGAAATTAATCATCAGTTCCATTTCAGTTATTATACTCTTTTGGAGTATAAATCTAGCAACTCCAAATAATATAAAAGAAAGAGTATACCAACCTACAAATACAGTTTTAGAAAAGAACGGGAATAATGATTTTAAGGGGGTATGGATTAATGAGGACGACAAAACAAGAGGAATTTCCAAATGCCAAATATCTTTCAAAAATAAAAGTTTAGTTGTCCAAATGTGGGCCACATGCCACCCTCAAGACTGCGATTGGGGCGAAAAAGTATCAAATGAAGTGAAAAAAGAATCCAATAAATTTGATCTTCTTTGGGATGCAGGATTTGCTGAAAGCGCTATAACCTATGAAATCATAGAAGGGAAACTAAAACTGACAAATAAAAGACGTTACAAGGATAATTCTGGGAGAGAAGATTTCACAGTTATTGAATATTTTACCAAGAAATAAGAACCAAAACCAAACAAAGGTTTTCATTCATTAAAGCATTTTATAAATAACAAAAAAAGCATTCATCAAACCGCCCACTGCTGTCGAAAAAGAGGTCACAAGAGAAACATAGGCTATACGTTGGCATGAGTAAAAAAATACAATTATGAAAAAATCTGCAATACTATTCACATTAGCACTATTTCTATATTCATGTGCAGAATCGCAATCCTACAAGGGTACCTGGATTGACCAAGAAACCGAAAAGAGTATCCTCAACATCGAGGAGCAAAATGGAAAACTGTGGCTAAACCAATACGATCGTTCAGATGAAATAGTTATTGAAGGTTCAAAAGCATATATTAAGTATCCACATTATAATGACCCTTTACTATTAGATGCCCAGAAAGATATTCTTACCATTCGTGGGGTGAAATATGTTCTTTTGCCCAATAGCTTGAAAGGTCAATTTACAGGGAAATGGAAAAACGAAAATGGGGACCTCAGTTTTCTAGTGCAGATAGATGAAAATAATGACTTGAATTGGGACATTAACACCGACGACAACAAACCCATTAGGTACTATCCAAAGCCCATAGAGAGTGGATTCCATTTTACTATGGGGCGAGATACTTTAACATACAAACTCGTGGATGGTCGACTTGTAGATAACAAAGGCAATAAATATTTTAAAGATTCAGAAATAAACTAGTTATTGCAATACCTAGTGTTCATATTGATAATAGGCAAAAACAAAAAAGAGGGCTTTCGCCCCCTTTAACATTACAATAATCCGTAATTCTTACGAAAACTTTATTAGCTTTAAAGCATTATGCCTTCGGTGATTTCTCCAACTCTCATGACGGGTTAATGGCCTATCAATACTGATGTTGTTCTCCTTTTGTTTTTGCTTTGTATCTTTCATTACTTACTTCTTTAATCCTCAATTGTGATGGACGCAATAAGCACCCTTATGTACACATCTAACTAGACGTTTACATTGTTCAGCACTTACGCAATTGGGAGAAGTTTAACATCCACAAAATCCAAATTGGACATCCACAAGGAGCTAAAGGTGTTTTATCATGAAAATCCCTGTTATTCATACTTTAAATCAACTGGGAATATCACTTTAAAATCTTCAACAAGTCGATGTCCCCGATTGAAAATATATTCTCTTTGTAACATTCTAGAGGTTACGGCATCCTCCACTCAATTAACCACAATACTCAAAAATAGAAACCATCAAACTGCCGGATTGTATATGTGTAAAAGTCTTAAATGTCAGGGGCCAAACCGCCCTAGGCATTCACAGATGTCGTCACAGTGCAAACTTAAACAGAGCGCTAGCTACAAAATGAAAATAAATACAACTTTAATCTTATTCTTTACCATATTTTTAGTTCAGATATCTTGCGGACAGAATAAACTAAAAATTGAAAAATCTGAAAATTCCAGGCTGATTGAAGTGTTGAACAATTCAAAACTAATTGGAGAAAACAGCGAGGGTTATTTATCTGTAAAAATTTACATAATAGATAATGGCAGTGGCAGCTCAGGATTTGAAGAAGGACATGAAGTCTCTCATAATTTACTCATAGCTGTTTCTGAATTTGACGAAGATCCAAACCAAAATCTTTTCGAATTTGGACCTTTATATAATCCAAAATTTATTGAATGGACAAGAATGAATGAATACGAAAGGGAGTTTGAAGTCGAGTATGGCACTTATTACGCTCCAAAGATTGTTACGTTGAAAGTAAATATTAATGAATTAAAACTAAAATAATTCACCGGCAACCAACAACTGCGAAAATTCATCGAAGTCAAATGCCTTAAAACATAGCCATTAAGCACCAAACCTAAAGTTTGTGATTTTTGCTAAGACCACCATTTTTTTTTAATTTACAACATCGTTAAAATCTTGTAATTTGGTAACGACAGTCCCTCATTGGGCTTTAAAGATTGGTAAGCTATGAAAACAACACCTGAACACGATGAACGGATAGCCAAAATGACCTTCGCTTCGGTATATCCACACTATGTCACAAAAATTGAAAAGAAGAATAGAACAAAAGAGGAATTACATCAAGTAATTGAATGGCTGACAGGATTTGATGAACATAAACTACAAGAACTCATTAAGGATAAGGTAACATTTGAAACCTTCTTTCAAAAAGCAAAACTAAATGCAAATGCCCACCTCATAACAGGGGTAATATGTGGTTATAGGATAGAAGAAATCGAAACCCCGTTGACCCGTAACGTACGATATTTGGATAAAATAGTGGACGAATTGGCTAAAGGACGAAAGATGGAAAAGATTCTACGTAATGCCTAGGCTAAACCCGTTTAAGGAAGGTACCCAACGAGCCTAGAACATCCCACAATTAGTGCTTAGGATTAAGTATCAATCAACCCCCAAATGAGAAAAAAGAAACTCAATTTAAAACTAAACGCTGATAAGGAACCCGGTCTCCCTGATGGTCATGATCATGGTGGGCAATCCAATAATTTCAAAGCATATTTACCTGCCATTCTTAGTTTTTTAATGCTATTAATCGGCATTGCCTTAGATTATAATGAGGTTGCATTTTTTAAAGATTGGCTGCGCATTGTTTGGTACGGAATAGCCTATTTACCTGTAGGACTTCCGGTAGTGAAAGCAGGATGGAAAAGCATTAAAAGAGGAGATGTTTTCACAGAGTTTTTTTTAATGTCCCTTGCCACCCTTGGTGCATTTATAATTGGAGAATACCCAGAAGGCGTGGCAGTAATGTTGTTTTATGCCGTAGGGGAATTATTCCAAAACAATGCAGTAAAAAGGGCAAAGTCCAACATCAGGGCCTTACTGGATGTCCGTCCAAAAGAAGCCAACGTATTTCGAAATGGTGATATTGCACGTGTTTCCCCCGAATCAGTGGCCATTGGAGAGAAAATCCAAGTTAGAGTAGGTGAAAAAATTCCGTTGGATGGTATTTTAACTTCCAAAAAAGCATCCTTAAACACCGCTGCTTTAACAGGAGAAAGCAAACCGGATACTATTGTCAAAGGAGCAAAGGTATTTGCGGGAAGCATCAATTTAATAGGTGTTATTGAAGTAGAGGTCACCAAAGAATTCAAGGATAGTTCTATAGCCAGAATATTGGACTTGGTTCAAAATGCCACAGCTCGAAAGTCAAAAACAGAATTATTCATAAGACAATTTGCACGTATTTACACACCTATTGTTGTGTTTTTGGCAATTGGTGTTACGTTCTTACCCTACTTTTTTATGGAGGATTATGTCTTTAAAAATTGGTTGTATAGGGCGTTGATTTTCTTGGTGATTTCTTGTCCATGTGCATTGGTCATTTCCATTCCACTGGGTTATTTTGGCGGATTGGGTGCGGCCTCAAAAAATGGAATTTTATTCAAAGGAGCTTCTTTTCTCGATGCCATGACCAAAATAAACACTTTGGTCATGGATAAAACAGGTACCCTAACCAAAGGTGTCTTCAAAATCAAAGAGATAAAAGCCTTTGGTTGGGATGAAAAATTGCTCATGAAATACGTAATGGCCATGGAAGAGCAATCCACCCACCCCATAGCCAAGGCCATTCTGGAATACAGAGCAAAAGGGCAAGGCTTTGAAGCTTCGGAAGTGTCTGAAATAGCAGGAAGAGGCTTGAAAGGAAGCGTAAATAAAAAAACAGTTTTGGTTGGCAACAAAGCATTGATGACCGCCAATAAAATTGAAGTCAATAGGGAAACGGAAACCATTGAAGATTCTGTCGTTTTTGTTGGGATTGATGGTGCATTTGCAGGCTATATAGTCATTGCAGATGAACTAAAAGAGGATGCCAAAGAAACCATTGCCAACTTACATAAGATCGGTATTACAAATATTACAATACTCTCCGGAGATAAGGATTCCATTACTCAAAAATTGGCCTCCGAATTAAACATTGAAAAAGCTATAGGTGAACTATTTCCAGAAGATAAGTTACATGAAGTAGAAATCTTAAAACAGAATCCCGAAAACAAAATTGCTTTTATTGGCGATGGTATTAATGATGCTCCTGTTTTGGCAGCAAGCCATGTTGGAATTGCAATGGGTGGTTTAGGAAGTGATGTGGCAATTGAAACTGCCGATGTAATTATTCAAACGGACCAACCTTCCAAAGTGGTAAAAGCCATAAAAATAGCGCGTTCCACCCGTAAAATTGTTTGGCAAAATATCATATTGGCATTTGGTGTAAAAGTGATCGTGTTAATTTTAGGAGCAGGTGGTATTGCTACCATGTGGGAAGCTGTATTTGCTGATGTTGGCGTGGCACTATTGGCAATTTTGAATGCCGTTAGATTACAGAAGATGACTTGGGATTAGAGAATTAATAGTTGGTTAATCATTCTGACGATCCTATAGCTATTATCCTATAAGTCTTAAAGCTGTGAACCAAACACATTTACTTTTACGAAAGTCCGAACACCATAAAACTTTAAATGAGTATAACCTAAGCCTCAATCCAACTTGATAAGAATACACTAATGTATCGGATATATTAATTAGCAAAATTAAGGGTATTAAAAAGCAAAAGTGATAACTTTATAAGTTAAGGCATATTTACAAGATTTGACAGAAACTAAATTGTTTTCCGTGCGCAAAACTTATAAAGGTTCAACCTCTAGAATATCATTATGAAACATCTTTTTATATTAGGATTTTTGCTCCTAAACTTTACTACATATGCTCAAATTGAACTTCGTGGAGATCTTGGGGATGTCTACTATTCTAAGGATTTGTATAAAACTAAATACAATTCACCCTCCGGGAGTCCCTATCTAAATGAAAGCTTTGCCCCTGCCAAAATTAACGATATCAATGAAACCAAATTGGTTCGTTTTGATGCCTATGAAGATAGGGTTGAAATTATGGTTGATGAAAACAAGGTTGTTATTTTAACAGATACCCAACCCTATACCATATCACTGCTGGATGGTTCGGAGAAAATATTTGAGACAAAAACCTACCTTGATGAAAAAGGCAATGTAAAAGCCTCATTTTTTGAACTAATTGCCAAAGAAGGGAATTATAGAATATACCTCAAAGAAAAAATTGAATTCACAAAAGCTGTTAAGGCCCAAGGATATCAGGATAGCCAACCTGCAATGTTTAAAAAACAGAAAGAATCCTATTTTATCACAGATTTTAAAGAGCAATCGGATCAACTCCTCAAAATACCCCATAAATTCAAAAATTTCTTAAAATTATTACCCGCCCATTCCAAAACGATGAAAACGTTTATAAAAGAGAATAGATTAAAAATAGATAAGAGCGATGATCTTGTGAAAATCTTTGACTTTTATTTTAGCAGACCTTGATATAAAAAGATACCGGGTTTACTGTGTTTACATACCGACCCTTGTTATGGTTGAATTGTAAATGAGTCAAAATTGAAATACCCTTTTCTGGTTGTACCGCTATTGATTTTTAAAAGGACGGCGGTATATGGGAAACATGGTCAAAACCTTTTCATTTTATTCTTAACACCTTTGCCCCCCTAATATGTTGCTCCCTTAATTCCAATAGGGCCCTATTCGCTTCTTCCAATGGGAATACCTGAAACTCTGGCCGTATTGAAGCTTTTGCTGCCAACACTAAAAAGTCGGCCACATCCTTTCCCGTAACATTTGCGACCGATTTAATTTCCTTTTCATTCCAAAAATGGTCAGAGTAATTTAATTTTTGGAGGTAGTCTTTATCAGTATTTTCTTTTCGAATGGCATTGATAACCAGTCTTCCTCCTTTGTCCAAATTTCCAAGAGCTTCCACAACAGGTTTCCATGCTGGCGTTGTATCGATGATGCAATCCAATCTTTCAGGAGAGGCATCGGTGGTATCTCCTGCCCAAATAGCGCCCAATTCTTTGGCAAACCGTCTTTCAGCTTCCTTTCTTGCGAACACATAAACAGGTGTATTGGGATAGGAATGTATAACCATCTTGAGTACTAAATGTGCAGAAGCCCCAAAACCCGTGAGCCCCAGCTTTTGGCCATCTTTTAGTTGGGCGAGTTGGATGGAGCGATAACCTATTGCGCCCGCACATAAGAGGGGTGCCGCCTCTTCATCGGTATAAAAATTTGGGATGGGATGCGCATAATTTTCCGGCACCACCATATATTCGGCATAACCTCCATTGACATCCCTTCCTGTTGCCCTAAATTCATCACATAGGTTCTCGTTTCCGGTTAAACAAAATTTGCATCGGCCACAGGCAGAAAATATCCACGCCACACCAACCCGTTCTCCTTCTTTGAGTTTTGATGTTTCCTTTCCTAATTTTACCACGGTGCCAACTACCTGATGACCTAGAACTATCGGAAAATGTTGTGGCGGTGTTCTGCCCTCAATTTCGTCCAGTTCGGTGTGGCATACACCACAAACAGAAATCTGGATTAAAACCTCATTGATTTTGGGTTCCGGAATGGGCATATCCACCCTGGTTAAAGGCTGATTGTTTTCCTTTAAAGAGACAATTTTATTGAGGACCATTGCTTTCATTAATTGAGTATTAGTTACACCCATAGCTACAGATACCATCCGGGTAAGGCCCACATTTTATTGAGTATTAATTTGGACTGGATCAAGAGCTCAGACCAAAAGCATAATAATGTTTCCCGGGCATATCGTCACAATATCAATAGTATACCTGAACTTATTCCAATTATTCTCATGACTTCTATTTATATTTTAATACTAACCCTCACTCCCATGATTTATTTTCCCCATTCCAATGCAGATTGACTTTATTATTCTTCTATTTCTTACCCCTAGAACACCTTGCCTACCTTTTGATTGGGCTTATCATCTCTACCCCCAGTTTAGAAATTACCGTTGTAGGACCTTTACAACGTATATCAAAATAACCACAAAATCACTTTCTCCGGTATGACCTATATCATTTTGAAATAGCCCAGTTTAAAATAGTTTTGATAAAGACAGGCAGGACATTCCAATCTTGGGAAAGTGGCTGATTTCAACTGCTATGGCAAAATGGATGACAAAATTCCATTTAAAATATCCTAAAGTTCCCATAGAGTTAAATGTGCAAATTGGAATCCAATATTTTGGGTAGCACGAGTGGTTTTATGAAAGTCGGGTAGGTTGCTTTAGGTATAGACCTTTATCCAAACATGTTTGCTACGCCATGGAAACCCAAGGTCTATTTTAAGCTCTAAAAAAATGAAACAGTCACATCATAACAAACAAGATTCCGGCACCTCGGAAAAGCAAGAACCTAAGCGTCCCACGGGAGGGTATGGTATTAGCTGGTTTTATATGATATTCTTCATTTTCTTATTGCTTTTTACCCTCTTTTCACATCCAGTAACAGGAAGTAGAGAAATCACTTGGTCGTTTCTGCAAGATTCCCTTTTGGTTTCAAGGGAAGTGCAAAAAATTGTAGTGATTAATAAGGAAGTTGCCGAAATCTATATTAAAAAAGAACATCTCTCGGATACAAAGTATAAAGAGGTTCGGGAAAAGCTTTTCCAGGAGGCACAAGCTCCCCAATATAAAATGAATATTGGTTCGGTAGAATCGTTTGAAGACAAACTAGATCGAGCACAGCAGGAATTACCACCTACCGAAAGAGTTTATGTACAGTACCAAACACGTACCAGTTGGACAAGTATTTTGACATGGCTACTTCCTTTTGGGATCATAATTCTATTTTGGTTATATCTGCTTCGCGGCCTTGGACGGGGTAGCAACAGTGGCAACACAATTTTTAACTTTGGGAAATCCACACCTAAAATCTCTGAAAAAAGCACCAAAATCTTGGTCACATTTAAAGATATCGCAGGACTAAAAGAGGCTAAGGCAGAGGTTATGGAAGTGGTCGATTTCCTAAAAAATCCAGAAAAATACACCAAGTTGGGGGCAAAAATTCCAAAAGGAGTGATGCTAGTGGGGCCCCCTGGAACAGGTAAAACCTTAATGGCAAAAGCGGTAGCGGGTGAAGCGGACGTACCCTTTTTCTCCATGTCCGGCTCGGAATTCGTTGAGATGTTCGTTGGTGTTGGTGCTTCTAGAGTTCGAGACCTATTCAAAAAAGCCAAGGAAAAGGCCCCAAGTATAATTTTTATAGATGAGATCGATGCCGTGGGGCGGTCCCGAGGCAAAATTAATGCCTTTCAAGCCAATGACGAGCGCGAAAGTACACTGAACCAATTGCTTACAGAACTTGATGGTTTTGGCCCCAATACCGGTGTAATAGTTTTGGCGGCAACCAACCGACCAGACGTTTTGGATAAGGCTTTATTGAGGCCAGGTAGGTTCGATAGACATATTTATTTGGAACTGCCCACCAAAGAGGAACGAAAAGAAATCTTCGGCGTGCACTTGCGTCCGTTAAAACTATCTAAAAAAGTGGATGTGGATATATTGGCCAAATTAAGTCCTGGATTTTCAGGGGCAGACATCGCCAATATCTGTAACGAAGCAGCCTTGATTGCCGCCAGAAAAAAAAGGAACGAGGTAAAACACGAAGATTTTATAGAAGCCCGTGATAGGGTCATTGGGGGCATGGAGCGCAAGAGTAAAATTATTTCGCCCAAGGAAAAGGAAATAGTGGCCCATCATGAGGCTGGCCATGCAGTGGCAAGCTGGTATCTTAAAAATGTGGATGCTTTGGTAAAGGTGTCCATTATTCCCAGAGGGAAATCTTTAGGTGCCGCCTGGTACCTGCCCGAAGAACGCCAGATTGTCACCAAAGCGCAGTTTATGGATCAGATTTGCGCCTCTCTGGGAGGGCGAGCTGCTGAGGAAGTTATTTATAATGAAATTTCTTCAGGTGCCCTTGACGATCTCGAGAAAGTAACCAAGCAGGCTTATACCATGGTCGCCTATTACGGACTGGACGAAGAAATTGGCCCAATCAGCTATTACGATTCCACAGGAGAGAACGAGCGTGTATTTGGAAAACCTTACAGTGAGAATATGGCTCAAAAAATTGATGAGGAGGTACAAAATCTGATAATCACGGCTTATGAAAGAACCAAGAATATATTAAGGGAACATCGAACGGAATTGGAAAAACTAGCAGCACTTTTATTAAAAAAGGAGGTCTTGGAAAAAGAAGATCTGGAAAGTATCCTTGGAAAACGGGAACTAGAAGCATTGGCAGGAAATGAGTAAAAACAAAATAGGAACAACATGTAATAATAAACATCATGAACAAAAAAACAGAAGTGCTATTTAATGAAGATTTACATTTCGAGCACAAACAATGGCAATCCGAGTTGACATTTTGGGAAGACGAACTAAAGTCCTTCAATAACAGATTGAACGAATTGATAAACCGATGGACCAATAGAGAAGTGATTGTGCAATTGGAGCATTACCAAAACGAGTTTATCCTGCATGGCAAGGTCATCGACCAACTGCAAGAAGCCATAGAGAAACATGAAATCCGTATCGCAGGACAGACACAAGTAGGCCAAGATGCACTAGATACCGTTATGACCAAAAAACACCTTGAGTTCCGCAATAAAATGGAAACCCAAAGACAGATTTATGCCAATTTAAAAAAGGCGTTTTTTCATTTTCTCTCAAAATATATGTAATACCAAAGTCAGTCTCTAATGGCACCCCCGAAAGGACCAGAAGGGCTACAACAACCTTTTCTAGACTATGGCTCAACATGTCTGGTATTTTAACTAAGACTAGTGTTTTAATAAAGAATGACTCACTGAGCAAAATCATTTTGGATCTAAAAATCCTCTTGTACCTTTAGGTATTGGATTGAATTAAAAGTCAAATATATGGGTGCAAAATCAGAATTTTTGAGTGAGGCGATTGTCAAATTACTCAATTACAGAATAGAGCAAGAAGAATTCTCATCGCGTTTATATCTGGCCATGTCCACATGGGCAACCAGTAAAGGCTACCTCGGTGCGGGTAAATTGTTTGAAGCGTATAGCAAAGAAGAATTGATACATGCTGATAAAGCCAAAACAATGCTCTTGGCCAACGGCCTGCTTCCCATTACCTCAGCCTTAGACAAACCACAGCAAGAATTTAAGAGCCTTTCCCATGCCATAGAAGTAGGTTTCAAACATGAAAAGGAAATCACCAATCAATGTTATCTGCTTACCAAGACTGCATTTGATGAAGGAAATTTCATGGTAGCCGAACTTGGACTTTGGTATGCAAGGGAACAGGTAGAGGAAATGGATAAATTCCAGAACTTACTGGATCAATTGGATGCCTTTGGGGACAGTAATCATGCCCTTCGTGAATTAGATGAGGAAATGGCAAAAATGGTGGATCCATTAGAATGATTCTTAAGAAAAAAAATCTTAAAGCAATAATACAATGAATACTAGTTTTGAATTTTTCAAGAACATTCATTTCAAAATGTATCCGATATCCACTACTTTTTTGTTAAAATTAAACCTTACTGATGTACATCATTTTTAAAGGTAAATCGCCAAAATATCTTTAACCCTATAATTATTTCATTAACCCAAAAAATGGTATATCATGAAAACAGATGCAGAAATCAAAGAAGATGTTTTGGATGAATTGGCATGGCAACCTAATGTTGACGAAACGGAAATAGGGGTCATCGTGGACAAAGGCGTTGTTACGCTCAATGGTGTTGTAGATAGCTACTCCAAAAAATTAAATGCCGAAAAGGCTGTTAAAAGTGTGGTGGGGGTCAAGGCCCTTGCAAACGATATTGAGGTAAAATATGGGGATGCCTACAAAAAAACGGATAAGGAGATAGCCAAGGCGGTTGTCAATGCCTTGGAGTGGAACTCATCAATTCCCGAAGAGGATATTTCTGTTAAGGTCGAAGATGGGTGGGTGTACCTTACCGGTGAAGTTGAATGGGAATACCAAAAAAGTGCAGCAAAACGTGCTGTACAAAACTTGATGGGTGTGCGCAGCGTCATCAATAACCTAAGTATAAAACAGGACATAAAACCTCTTGAGGTCAAAAATCTGATAAAAAAGGCCTTTGAACGCTCGGCCGAATTGGATGCCAACAATATTACAGTCATAAGCGATGGCCACAATGTAACCTTAAAAGGTAAGGTACATTCGATCAAGGAAAAGGAAGATGCGGAAACTGCCGCATATAGAGCACCCGGAGTATACCACGTGAATAATGAGCTAAAGGTTCAGTATTATACTGAATATGCATAAATCCATATAAAAGCTCCAAAGGAATACCGCTATTATTAATTGGTGACAGCCCTGAATTATCCCATAATTTCAGGGCTGTTTATATAAAAAAACAATTCATTCTTATTGAGTGTGCATAATCAATATATGTAAGGGAGCCAATAGTTCTGATTGCAGGTGAGAAAAAAATTCCAAAATATGACTTGACAAAAATTTCAGTAACTTCATAGAGTCATATTTATGCATTTATAAAATGAGCCAGCATATCGTAAAAATACTAGAGGCACACTATATCACACATGATGTAAAGCGTTTTGCTGTGGAAAAGCCTAAAGGATATGATTTTATCCCTGGACAGGCCACCCATGTGTCCATTAACCTCCCAGAATGGAAGGACCAATTGAGACCGTTCACCTTTACCTCTCTTAGAGAACTGGGGTATCTTGAATTTATGATTAAGATATACGATGGTCATAATGGGGTAACCAAAAAGTTGGGCAGTATAAACGCAGGTGCCGAATTGCTTATTCATGATGTATTCGGTGCCATACAATACAAAGGACCAGGCATTTTCATTGCTGGAGGGTCGGGCATCACCCCTTTTATCTCCATTTTCAGAGAACTCTACAAGCATAGGAACATACATGGCAATAAATTGATCTATTCCAATAAAACATCAGAAGATATCATTATGGAAGCGGAATTACGAACAATACTCCAAAATGATTTTATAAATATATTTACCCGTGAGAACATCGTCGGGTTTCGCGGCATTCGGATTGACCGTAATTTCCTTGTTAAAAATATTGCCGACTTTGGTCAAAACTTTTATTTATGTGGGCCTAAGGACTTTGTTGAAAATATCACCCAACTTTTACTGGATCTAGGGGCTACTGCAGAAACACTGATTTTCGAAAAATAGAGTTATTACGAAACCTTTTGCGCTGTTGAGTACCTAAATAGAAATCAATTTATATGAAAGTTAGTACCTTCTTTTTTGGGCTTCTATTATTTCTATCCTCCTGCAACAAGGATTCTGAAAAATCTATCTATCAAGACTATCAAGGACTATGGGTTCTGGTTAAAATGTCCGGAAACACCCCCGATTCTGAAACCACTGGCCATGAAATGGGGTGGCAGGAATCCTATACATTCAATAATGATGGCATCTTCTCCAAATCACGGGAACAAAATGGCACAGTGACCGAATCTCCTGGAACCTATACTGTGGTGAAATCCGAAGAAGGGAAAAGATTGGAACTTACCTTTGCCTCTGAAAGCGATATCATTGGCAGCTGTCTTGGAGACCAAAAGGAAGTACTGTTCTTGCAATCCTCAACTGTTATGACCAGCACTTGGAACCAATGCGACGGCCCAGGGTTGGAGTATGAAAGAACCAATAAGATCGATTAAATAAAATTTCCTTATCCTGACATACCTGGGTAATTTGTAAAAAAGCTTCCTTACTTTTACAAGTGAACAAATTTCTTAGTTATGATTATCGACGTCCATACCCACATTAATAACTACCATGAAGATCGCGTTGTTTCCCTGGAAGAATGCCTTAACCAACTTACGGACACTATGGCCGAAAACAAGGTAGATTATTCTCTGGTTCTTACATCTTATAAGGTAAACGAGCACAGGCCCAGCACCAAAAAGGTAGTGGAAGCCATTAGCGGTAGGGACAACCTAGGTGTTGTTGCTGGAATCAGTTACTTAAACTACAATCACAGGGACCTATATGAAATAAGTGATTTTCTTGAACAGGGCCTTATTAAGGGATTAAAACTGTATCCCGGTTACGAGCCCTTCTATCCAAATGACAACAGGCTAAAGGTGGTCTATGATATGGCCGTGGAGTACGATGTGCCCGTAATGTTCCATTCTGGGGATACATATTCCCCAACGGGAAGGGTAAAATATTCACATCCCTTACATATTGATGATGTAGCAGTGGACAACCCGGAAATGAAAATAGTTATCTGCCATGTGGGCAATCCTTGGATCAAGGACTGCATGGAAGTGGTATATAAGAACAAGCACGTACATGCCGACTTTTCTGGATTGGTGCTTGGGAATTTTTCAGATAAGTTTGAAAGATATATGAAAAAGGAATTGGAAGAAATGATCACCTATGCCGGAGACCCAAAATATCTTTTGTACGGCACAGATTGGCCCATTTCCAATATGTCATCCTATCTTAATTTCATTAAACAACTAGATCTTCCAGAAGACAAAAAGGAGCTTATCCTGTGGAAAAACGCAGCCGAACTGTTTAAGATTGATGTCACCAAGCTATAAACAACTCCCATACTGCACGTGTAATTTCAACCTTAGTTCTTTAAATTCTAAGAGACAATACCATGAATCGTATTATGCTAAAATATATCCTGTACCTAGGTATTTCCCTTGGAATCCTCTCGTGTAAATCATCCAACACAAGCCTTAAACAAGGCCCTGAAAAAACCAACCCCATCGTTTTGGAACATAGCCTTGATATCCCAAAATTAGACCGTTCAAGGCAGATCAGGATATACCTACCGTTAGGGTATTACGAGTCGGACCGGTCCTACCCTGTTCTCTATATGCAGGACGGACAGAATTTATTTGATGATACCACTTCCTATGCAGGAGAATGGGGCGTGGATGAAAGTTTAAACGCCTTGGCTGCAAAAACGGGGTTGAAAATGATTGTTGTTGGGATTGATAACGGTCAAGAAAAACGAATCAATGAGTTGAGTCCATGGGAAAATAAAAAATACGGCAAAGCCGAAGGGGAGGAATTCGTGGAATTTATGGTACATCAGCTAAAACCCTTTATCGATAGTAATTTCCGAACCCTTACCAACCGAAAGAACACAGCGTTGATGGGCAGTTCCCTTGGGGGTTTGATCACCCATTATGCCCTGTTCCAATATCCCGATGTATTTGGCAAGGCCGCCCTCTTTTCTCCATCCTACTGGTATGCCGATGAAGTCTATGATTTTACCAAAAAACATCCACTTCCAAGGAATACCAAGATTTTTATGTTGGTAGGCGAAAAAGAGGAAGGCATGGTAGAACCTTCCAAAAAAATATACCAACTACTATTGGAAACAGGGCAGAAAAAGAAAAACCTCAAATGGGTCTCCGACCCTGAAGGGGAACACAACGAACTATTCTGGCGCAGACAATTCACCCCTGCCATGGAATGGCTTTATCTCGGTAAAAAGTAAGCCCTAAAATTACCAAAGACCTAGGTGCTTGTTAATGTACCACTATACTTCCCATCCCAATTTTTCGCCAGTGAGTTTTTTGAATGGTTTGAAAAATTTTCCGGCTGGTCGGCCCTAGCTCTAATAATTACAAATATTTGCGGATCAGGACCGGCAATAAAAGAAGATCAAATACTAAAGCGCTCAACAAGGTTACAGCTGCCAACAGGCCAATGATCAAACTGGGTTCGCTATTGGAAAACAACATCACAGCAAATCCAAAGAATAAGATTAGTGTGGTAATCACCAGGGCGCGACCTGTTTCTGAAAAAGTCTTGCCCAGTGCACTTTCCTTGGATACTCCGTCGGCCAAACAAATTTTATACTTGCTCAAAAAATGAATGGTATCGTCCACTGATATTCCAAAGACCAAGGCAAATACAATAGATGTGGTTGCCTCCAGGGGAATTCCTAAAAATCCCAACAAAGCACCACAGAACAATAAGGGAAAAATATTGACAGTAATAGAAATAAAAAGTACTTTAAAGTTTCTAAAAATAAAAGCCATAAGCACCCCTACCAAAAAAATAGCAGCCAACAAGCCCTGTAAAATACTATTGCGCACATCATTGGCATTAGTGTCCAATAGATAGCCTTTGCCCGTAAGAGTAAATGCTACTTTGGTCGTATCAATTTCATTGTCTATATAATGGTTGATGCCCTTATAAATATGTACCAAACTATCTGAGCCCACATCTAAAACACGGGCTGTAATCCTGGCTTTGGAACCATCTTCATTCACAAACCTGGAATATCTCTTTCTGCTCAATTTCTGTACATCCATCGCCAGAAGGTCAAATTCCTCCTTGGTATCGGGTAAGGTGTAATAGATACTTTTGTTCAAATGGTTGGCCTTATTGGCAAATTTATAGAAAGTGGTCACAGATTGTATGCTCTTGATCGCCGGTTCTTTTTGCAAGCGCTTTTCCAATTTGTCCATTTCCTTCAATACACTATAATCAGATACCACATGATTATTTTTTGCCATTACGGCTACTTCCAAAGGTCTGGAGCCTGCATAATTGGTTTGGAAATACTGAAAATCGGAAGCTATCCTACTGTTCTTTGGAAGACTTTTATAGAACCTATAATTGGTGTTGATATTAAAGACCCCAACGAGGCATACCACTCCAAAAATTAGACTACCTACAATGATGGTCCTGCCATGGTTCAAAGTAAATTTCTGTATTTGTGTGAGTTTTCCACTACTCCAAGAAAAGCCCACATTTTCCCGCAATAGGTGCCTTTTGTTCACAAGAACCAATAACGCACTTCCCAAAATCATTACAGTGACGAAAGTGACCATGACCCCAATGGCGGAAATAAGACCAAAATCGCGAATCCCCTCCAATTTAGAGGTCAACAACGATAGGAATCCCAATGCAGTAGTCATAGAGGTTAGAAAAGTCGGCACGCCAACACCCTTTAAGGCAACAACCATGGCCGATGTGTTGGATTTACTGGAATCCAATTCCTTAAGGTATTTGTCCATCAGATGAATCACATCTGAAACACCTACAATCAAAATGAGAATGGGATAAAAGGCAGAAAGGGCAGTAAGCTCCTTTCCCATGAGCACAACAACACCCAAAAAAAGCACTAATGAAATACCAATGGAAGTAAAGGCAATTCCAATAATGGCGGCCTTTCTATAGATCAAAAAAAGCATCAATATAACCAACACCGATGATGCAATGGTGGTATATATAAGCTCGCTCTTTTGAAGTTCCACAATTGCTTTATAAAAGGGCGCCCTCCCCAAAACATGATACGTATACAAATCATGGCTGGCCAAAAGTTCTTTCAAGCGTTCTAGCAGTTCCTTGGATTGGGAATAATCCAGATTTTCATCCGTTTCCAGAACCACTACCAATGAGGTTGCTTGGGCATCTATAAAGGTATTCACAAAAATATTCTCCTCTTGGATGCGCCTCCAATCCTCTTTATAGGCTGTGGTATCCTCCCGATGTATAATGGGAAGGCCCATATACCCAAAAGAGGTTTTTAGTGGATAGGATAAGGTCGTAAGGGATTCACTCCGATTTACAAAAGGCAGGGTTTTGGCATCCAATGAAAATTGATGGAAACGTTCTAAGAAACCGTTATCAAAAACGGTATTTTTATTTTCAACTGCAATAAAAAGATAGCTATCATCTGTACCAAATTCCGAGACAAAATCTTGATAAAACTCCAGTTCCTCGTCTCCCTCAGGAAAAAAAGGCTGCAGATCAAATGAAAATTTGAGTCCGGTCAAAGAAAAACCTGCGACTAGGGCCAAAAGAGCAAAACCTAAAACGATAATTTTTTTATATCCAATAATCTTCTCCATCGATACTAAAAAAATCGTTTTAAAATGAAGTGGTGTTTATCTTATAATTCAATAAAATTATCCAAATAAAGGGTCCAATCATAGTTTTTATAGACTAGGTCCACACCTTTTGTACTAGTTATGATGCCATTCTTCTTTAGGATATCCTTGGTTCCACCTTTCCCACCGAAGTCGCCCCTGAACCAACTGAACAAGGAGGTACCGGCAGCTTCCTTTGTGTCGCTTTTGTATTCAGATGTTTCGGTCAAGAAGCGCTTGGTGCCCTTCGCCAGTTGTTCCTCCAATCTGTCAGCTTCGTAAATGGCTACAGGCGGACAATCTTTGGCACCACAATTAAGGGCAAAATGAATGCGGTAATCTCTTTCTTCTACCCGAAGTGTTCGTTCAAATTTACTGGGAAACCACTTTCTGATGTAACCCAAACCGTATTCCCATTGTGATTTACGGACCATGCCGTGTTCAATTTCTGCAAAAGAGAGCAAATTGCCCGCGATATTGATCTGTTCCTTTTTAAAGAAACTGCCCCTATCTTGGTATAGTTCGGGGTTTTTGGCCAAAATAACCTGAATATAGGCATTGTAAATATTCAGCCAAAAAGCGGTTTTCTGGTCGTTTGTTTTTAATCCTGATTCCAACGCTTCCAAATTGGTATTTGCCAGAACATCCTGAATATCCTGGGTGTCCTTCCCCTCCTTTATATTTCCAAGAAACTGTTCTGACAATTCATTGAAATTTACATTTTCCCTCTGCGAAGCATCTTCCTTATTATGTTCAAAGGATATCAATGGTAAAAAAAGAATAAATAATATGCTGAGTGCTTTCATAATAAACAGTTTCTGTCACTATATTAGGTACGTAACTTTTGGGTGTTGGGTTTTATACTTAGTCCGTAATTCAAAAATAGCTTTCAAAAGAAACATATTTTTTTTTAAATTGATCCTGTAAAATGTGAACCTTAACCTTTGTAACTTCGTAAACTATTGCAACAACCCTTTTCAAAATAGAGCATGCTTAGTATTGTAATCCCCGCACATAACGAAAAAGAGAATATTGAAAGCCTCATCAACATACTTTCAGCACAGCTGAAGCAAAACCCAACCTTGCAAGTAGAAGTTTTGGTAATCTTATCTGGTGGTAATACAGACGGTACTGAACATCTAAAAACTACAGGGCCCTTTCAGATCATCCAATGTCAAGGAAAAGGTAGGGCAATACAAATGAACTTGGGGGCTCAAATAGCAAAAGGAAATATCTTAGCATTTTTGCATGCCGATAGTATTCCTCCAAGCGGCTTCTTAAACAATATTTTTGAGACCATTGGTAACGGTTATGGCGCAGGTCTTTTTTCATACAAATTTGATAAGAGTGGCCTACTTCTTAAAATAAACGAATTTTTTACTGCAAAAGACGGACTTTTCACTGGAGCAGGTGACCAATGTCTCTTTATCACCAAGGGTAATTTTGAAAGCTTGAAAGGCTTTAATGAGGAACAAGTGATCATGGAAGATTTTGAGTTTTGGGGTAAAATCAAGAAAAACAAAATACCTTATAAAATTGTGAACAACAATCTGGTGGTGTCTGCTAGAAAATACGATTACAATTCTTACCTGCGTGTCAATTTCACCAATCTAGTCCTTTTTCTAATGTTTAAAACAGGTTTTACACCAGAAAAAATCAAGATCACCCATAATACCATGCTCAACCTTCCCAACGATAATTATAAATAGCATATACTTCCCCCATTATTGTCCATTACAAAACAGGATTGTTTCATCACTTTAAAAATTAAATATATCTTTAAGCTATTAAAGCTTTCTAGACCTTGTAAGAGTAGATGCTGAATGTCCTCTTATCCCAATTTCAACTTGGAAAATCTTAGGCCTAGATGTTTCTAAACCAATAGTTTGATGAATAAAAACTTTGAAGTAACTGTAGATGAAACCTATAGTTTTACCATTCCTTTAGCAGATTTGGAACAATTGGACACGACCCTTACAGGCCCCTTAAAATACCATGTGCTCCAAAATAGCAAACCTTTTAAGGCAGAAGTGGTAAAGTCCGATATAAACCAAAGGGCATATACGGTCAAGATCAATAATAAACCCTACCACATTAAAATTACCGATGACCTGGATCTTTTGATCAAGGAAATGGGATTCGCCCTAGGTTCATCCAAACAGATCGATTCCATCAAGGCTCCAATGCCAGGTTTGATTTTGGACATCCATGTGACGCCCGGACAATCGGTAAAAGAGGGCGATCCTCTTCTAATATTGGAGGCCATGAAAATGGAAAACATCATCACCTCGCCACGAGAAGGAGTCATTAAGGCGGTCCCCATTAGTAAGGGAACTGCTATTGACAAGGGACAGTTATTAATAGAATTCGAATAAGAAATGAACATAAAAAAAATACTGGTTGCCAACCGTGGTGAAATCGCCATTAGGGTAATGAAAACTGCCCAAAAAATGGGCATCAAAACGGTGGCCATCTATTCTACCATAGACAGAAATGCCCCCCATGTAAGATTTGCCGATGAGGCCGTATGTATAGGGGAGCCACCATCCAATGAATCCTACCTCTTAGGTTCCAAAATCATCAAGGTGGCCAAGGAACTTCAAGTAGATGCCATTCACCCTGGGTATGGATTTCTAAGCGAAAATGCAGCTTTTGCGGAAGAAGTGGAACAAAATAATATCATTTTTATAGGTCCCAATTCAGATGCCATTAGAATAATGGGCAGCAAGCTAGCGGCCAAGGATGCCGTTAAGGACTATGGTATTCCCATGGTTCCAGGAATAGACAAAGCCATTACAGATATTGACAAGGCCAAGGAAATTGGAAAGAAAATTGGGTTCCCGATTCTGATCAAAGCCTCTGCAGGTGGTGGTGGAAAAGGGATGCGGATCGTTGAAAAGGAAAGTGATCTGGAATCCCAGATGAAAAGGGCCATCAGTGAAGCAACTTCTGCTTTTGGGGATGGTTCCGTTTTTATAGAAAAGTATGTGGCCTCGCCAAGACATATAGAAATTCAGGTAATGGCAGATACCCATGGGAACATCATTCATCTTTTTGAAAGGGAGTGCAGTATCCAACGACGGCACCAAAAGGTAGTAGAAGAAGCCCCGTCTTCCGTTCTCACACCAAAATTAAGGACAGAAATGGGAGAAGCAGCAGTAAAAGTAGCACAGGCCTGTAATTATATAGGTGCTGGAACCGTGGAATTTCTCTTGGATGAAAACCATAATTTTTACTTTTTGGAGATGAATACCAGGCTACAGGTGGAACATCCGGTGACAGAACTGATCACTGGGGTGGATTTGGTGGAAATGCAGATAAGAGTGGCTAGGGGCGAAAAACTCCCTATCGCTCAAAAAGATCTAGAAATAAAAGGACATGCCTTGGAATTACGGGTTTATGCCGAAGATCCATTAAACGACTTTTTACCTAGTGTGGGCCATTTGGATACCTATGTGCTACCAGAAGGTGAAGGCATACGTGTGGATAATGGGTTTGAGGAAGGCATGGATATTCCCATTTATTATGACCCTATGTTGGCAAAACTGATCACCTACGGAAAAACAAGGGAAGAGGCCATCCAATTGATGATTTCGGCCATTGACCGCTACCAGGTGGCCGGCGTGGAGACCACCTTGGCATTTGGTAAATATGTTTTTGAACATGAATCCTTCCGCTCTGGTGCTTTTGACACCCACTTTGTAAAAAATTATTATTCCCCAGAAGCCCTAAAAAGCGCCAAGGAAGAAGAAGCTAAAATTGCGGCCATGATTGCCTTAAAACAGTACATGGAAGATCAAAAAATTCTAAGATTGCCAATTCAGTAATATATGGATTCTAAAATAAAAGAACTACAGGATAAAATCGCCAAAGCCCATTTGGGTGGAGGGGAAAATCGAATAAAAAAACAACATCAAAAGAAAAAATTGACCGCCAGAGAGCGGGTCAACTATCTCATGGATGACGGTTCCTTTGAGGAAATTGGTATTCTTGTGACCCATAGGACCACCGATTTTGAAATGGACAAGGAGCTCTATTATGGTGATGGGGTAATTACTGGATACGGTACAGTAAATGGCAGATTGGTCTATGTGTTTGCCCAAGATTTTACAGTATTTGGCGGCGCACTTTCAGAAACCCATGCCGAAAAGATTTGTAAAATCATGGATCTAGCTGTTAAAGTAGGTGCTCCCCTAGTAGGCTTGAATGATTCTGGCGGAGCGCGAATCCAAGAAGGGGTTCGTTCTTTGGGAGGTTATGCGGATATTTTTTACAGAAACGTCCAGGCCTCTGGGGTGATCCCCCAAATATCGGCCATCATGGGACCTTGCGCCGGGGGAGCGGTATATTCGCCAGCCATGACAGATTTTACCATGATGGTGGAAGACACCAGCTATATGTTCGTTACTGGTCCCAATGTGGTAAAAACAGTTACCAATGAAGAGGTTACGTCAGAAGAATTGGGCGGTGCAAGTACCCACTCTACCAAATCCGGGGTGGCACATATTACCTCAGCCAATGACGTGCTGTGCTTGGAGGACATAAAAACATTGTTGGGGTATTTACCGCAAAGCAACAAAGAAGCCCCTAAAACCCTTCCTTTTGAGCTTGGGGACGAGGTTAGGGATAGCCTATCGAACATTATTCCCGACAATGCCAACAAACCTTACGATATGCATGAGGTGATCAAAGGCATAATAGATGACGATAGCTTTTATGAAATACATAAGGACTATGCGGAAAACATATTAGTCGGGTTTGCAAGAATCGGAGGCAGGAGCATTGGTATTGTTGCGAACCAGCCAATGTACTTGGCAGGTGTCCTGGACGTGAACAGTTCCAAAAAAGCCGCAAGGTTCGTGCGTTTTTGCGATTGTTTCAACATTCCGCTTTTGGTATTGGTAGATGTCCCAGGATTTCTACCTGGTACGGATCAAGAGTGGAACGGGATTATCGTGCATGGTGCCAAACTACTTTACGCTTTAAGCGAGGCTACCGTTCCCCGTATTACAGTGATTACCCGTAAAGCTTATGGTGGCGCATATGATGTAATGAACTCCAAACATATTGGGGCCGATTTGAATTACGCATGGCCCAGTGCAGAAATTGCAGTTATGGGAGCCAAAGGCGCCAGTGAGATCATCTTTAGAAAGGAGATATTGGCAGCAGATGACCCCTCAAAAAAATTGGCTGAAAAGGAAGCGGAATATGCGGGTAAATTTGCCAATCCATACAGAGCGGCCCAACGAGGTTTTATAGATGAAGTGATCTTGCCTAAGGACACAAGAAGAAAACTGATCAAAGGTTTTAGCATGCTGGAACATAAAGTGCAAGTACGACCGAACCGTAAACATGGAAATATACCATTGTAACTAAAAAGCCTTCTATTGAGAAGGCTTTTTTTTATCTGATAAAGATAATACGCTGTTACAATTTGTTCTCTATAATTTCTTGGACCACTTCTGGGTTCAATAAGGTGGAGGTATCCCCTAGGTTTTCCATTTCATTACAGGCAATTTTTCGTAGGATCCTTCTCATAATCTTCCCAGAGCGCGTTTTTGGAAGACCACTGGTAAACTGGATCTTATCCAATTTTGCGATAGGACCAATCTGTTCCGTAATGATTTGATTGATTTCCTTCCTTAGATTATTCTGGTCTCTGGATTCCCCTGTACCCTTAAGAATCACATACCCATAAAGCGCACTTCCCTTGATATCGTGGGGAAAGCCAACAATAGCTGATTCTGCCACTGCAGGATGCTCATTAATGGCATCTTCTATGGGTGCGGTACCCAGATTATGTCCAGATACGATGATCACATCATCTACCCTACCCGTAATACGGTAATAGCCAACCTCATCCCTTAGGGCCCCGTCCCCAGTAAAATATTTGTTTTCATAGGCTGAGAAATAAGTATCCTTATACCGTTGATGGTTGCCCCATATAGTTCTGGCCATAGCGGGCCATGGAAATTTGATACAGAGCCTACCGTCCACTTGATTGCCTTTAATTTCATTGCCATTTTCGTCCATCAACGCTGGTTGGACCCCAGGCAATGGTAATGTTGCATAAGTTGGTATGGTTGGGGTGGCATAAGGAATAGGTGAAATCATGATACCCCCAGTTTCAGTTTGCCACCAAGTATCCACTATTGGACTCTTCTTTTTACCCACATTGACATTGTACCAATGCCAGGCCTCCTCATTGATCGGTTCTCCTACGGTCCCCAATATCTTAATAGAGGAAAGATCGTGCTTTTCCACAAAATCCAAGCTTTCTTTCGCCAAGGCCCTGATCGCTGTAGGTGCAGTATAAAACTGACTGACCTTATGTTTTTCTATGATTTCCCAAAATCGACCAAAGTCGGGATAACTTGGCACCCCTTCAAAGAGGACAGTGGTTGCCCCGTTTGCCAAAGGACCATATACAATATAACTGTGACCCGTGATCCAACCAATGTCGGCAGTACACCAATACACATCCTTTTCCCTATATTGAAAAACGTTCTTAAAAGTATAAGCAGTGTACACCATATACCCAGCCGTGGTATGCAACATTCCTTTTGGCTTTCCTGTAGACCCAGAAGTGTATAAAATAAACAAGGGGTCTTCGGCATCCATGATCTCAGGCACACAATCCCGATAAGCTTCATCCAATAAAGGCTGTAACCATTTATCACGACCTTCCTTCATCGCTATATCGGAATTTATCCGTTTTGCAACCAACACTGTTTTTACCCCTGGACAATCATGAAGGGCTTCATCTACAATTCCCTTGAGGTCTATTTCTTTTCCTCCCCTGTAGGAACCATCCGATGTGATTACCATTTTACAATCACTGTCATTGATCCTAGTAGATAGTGCCGTTGATGAAAAACCTGCAAATACCACAGAATGGATTGCTCCGATACGGGCACATGCCAAGAGGGAAATGGCCAGTTCTGGTATCATGGGCAAATAGATACATACCCTATCCCCCTTTTTAACACCTTGGTCCTTGAGCACGTTGGCAAATTCGCAAACACGTTCGTGTAGTTGTCTATAGGTAATATGTTCTGCTTCCTCGTCTGGATTATTCGGTTCAAAAATAATGGCCGTTTTTTCGCCCCTAGTCGTCAGATGTCTATCAATACAGTTTTCCGTAATATTGAGTTGGGCCCCTTCATACCATTTTACCTCGGGTTTTGTGAAATCCCAGCTCAGCACCTTATCCCATTTTTTTCTCCACAGGAAATGTTCTTCCGCTACTTCTTCCCAAAAATTTTCTGGATCCCTCACCGATTTGCGATACACCTGAAAGTACTCTTCTAAATGTTTGATATGGTAATTACTCATGATGGAATTCTAAATTTTTACTATCGATTTACATTAATGGACTATCGCCTTACCCGCTCCACTGGGAATTCGGATGTCCTCTACAATCTCCTGTACTTGTTCTGGGGGATCAGGGGCAAACATATTGACCAATAGGGCCACTATAAAGTTAACGATCATAGCGATGCTACCAAA
>JBFIGS010000007.1:0-27219 GCA_041602195.1 Sediminicola sp.
CATTATAGCTTTCTGCATTGTTCCAAGCCTTCATAAATACATCTTGACAAATTTCTTCGGCAAGATCTGTGTTTTTTACTATGGTATTTATGACTCCGCATATATTTTCAGAATACATGGCATAAAGCTTTTCAAAAGCTTTCATGTCCTTTGACTGAAAATGTGATACTAATATCTCTAATTCCATTTAATTTTTTTAGGATTGAAAGATAAAAAAAAAGCTACTTATTTAAGTAGCTTTTTCTTCCTTATTACTTCTAATTTGTTCTTATTGAATAATACCTGTACAACTTACCCTGGCACCGGCATCACCTGAAGGTTGAGATACAAAATCGTCCACTCCTTGGTGTACAATAACTGCCTTACCTACAATATTCTTGGTCATGTCCTCACAACCAATACACCACTCATCCGTTTCAAATTCCACTGTGGCATTACCTGCCTCATCTGCTGTGAAATTGCCAATATCCCCTCTGTGGTATCCTTCGGCAGCACCCCATTTTCCATGATCTTGAAAAGTTGGGTTCCAGTGTCCTCCCGTAGATTTTCCATCGGCCGAGGAGCAATCTGCTTTTTCATGGATGTGGATGGCATGTTCTCCAGCTGTAAGACCGGTAAGATTGGCTACCATTTTCACCATGCCATCGGTTTGTGTAAAGGTAACGTCACCGGTTACCTTGCTGTCACTTTTAGGCTCCATGTTGAATTTAATTACCTCTTCGGTCACCACTTCTTTTATTTCTTGCATCGTCTCTTCCATCTCGTCAGAAGCTTCTTTGGCTTCTTTTTTAACCTCTTTACAACTATAAGAAAGAGCTACAATGGCTATTAGAGACATTAATTTTATTTTTTTCATAATTCTAAATTTAAAATTTCGATTAAAGTTACATATAATTTAAAGTCCATTCAATCATATCGGCTATAGTTTTCCCATTTTAGATCCAATTGTCTGCACTCATATTTTAATCAGTTAATTATTGGATGGTTAGTGTCAATCCATCAAATTAGATAAAATTTGGGTAGGACTCGTCAAGGTCTTATGTACGGGACATTTATTGGCTATTTCTAGGATTCTTTCCCGTTGTTTTTTGTCCAATTCCCCAGTGAGTTTAATTTCACGTTTGTAAGTATCAATAGTTGAATTTGATTTTTGTTCTTGGGACATGCTTATTTGTGCTGATTTTCCATAAGAAGTGTGCACCTCCACATTTTCAAGGTCCCATCCTTTTCTCTTGGCGTACATCTGGATGGTCATTACCGTACAAGCGGTCAATCCTGCTGCAAGCAATTCATGTGGGGAGGGGCCATAATCCTGACCGCCTACCGATATAGGCTCATCGGCTACTAGATAATGGGATCCAACTTTCATCTGGGTGGTAAACCCATCAGTGGCATCTAAACTTCCAACAACCTGATGTTTTGTCCGTAATGCTGGGGCATCAGGATTTTCTAAATATCTTTTGCTCCAGGCAGCAATGACATCCCCTGCATATTGGGAATCATTTTTGTCCATTAACAGGTGGTCTGCATTATCTAGAGAGACAAAACTTTTTGGATGGTGGGCGGCCTTATAAAGTGCTTCAGCATGTCCTATTCCAACAGTCTTATCCAGAGGCGAATGTAAGTAAAGGACGGGTATTCTTAATTCATGTACCAGATCCAGGAGGGATCGATTCTCAAGATCGTCCAAAAATTGTTTTTTAATGGTAAAATCCCGCCCCCCTAGGTTGACTCTTGCCTTTCCGGTTTCTTGGATTTCTGCAAGATCATTTTTTAGTAGCCCTTTTACATGAGTTGAATCTGATGGTGTGCCAATGGTGGCTATGGCCTTAATACCTGCAATTTTTTCTGAAGCGAGCAAAGAAGCTACGCCTCCTAAAGAATGACCAATGATGAGCGTTGGTGCCAGATAGTTCTCTTTTAAAAAGGTCGCCGCCGATAATAAATCGGCCACATTACCAGAAAGGTTGGTATTCGAAAAATCCCCTTCGCTATCACCCAATCCGGTAAAGTCGAAACGAAGTACCCCGAATCCCTTTTCTGTTAAGGCCCTACTGATATTCTTAACTGCCAATAGATTTTTATTGCAGGAAAAGCAGTGGGCGAAAAGCGCAAAATTATGGGGTTTTTGATCGGCAGGTAATTCAATGCGACCTACCAAGGTAGCGCCTTCGTTGTTTTTAAAAGTGACTTTTTGAAGATTCATCTACTGTTTCTTTTTTCTTAGGTCGGGATTAAAGAACACACCTATCTGTATCCTATCAAAATTCCCCGAGTTAAAGTGATTTTTCAGATATCCCAATTGCACACTGCTGTTTTCGGTAATGTGAATTCCAAGTGCTGCATATAGTCTGTTTTGACCAAAGGCATTGTCTTGAAGATTGATAAAAATCTCATCATAAAAATTCAGAAAAAATGTGTCTGTCAAGGGTAAGGTTGCCTGAATGCGATAACGGGCACGGTGTTGGGTGTCTTTTCCATTGTTTCTAAACGACTTATTGTCTATAAAGCGTTGCTCCAGGCGGTACCTGTGTTCAATAAGAAACTCCCATAACTTGTTTTTTAGAATCAATTGTTCAAAAATTCGATGTTCCAAAATTTCATTCCCGGAAAAGGATGCATCCTGTAATGGTATTTCTTCAAATGTGGGATCCGTATCTATATAACCATATCCCAAAGTTGCTATTGCATTTTCATTGATATGATAGTTGAGTCCAGTTCGCAAGAGTAATTGATTAAAGTTACCGGTAGTCTCGTAGTATCTAAATTGGGCTTCTGTGTGGATGCTCAACTTGTCAGAAATTTTATTGGTTCCAAAATACATATACCATGCTCCAAATGTATCTTCTCCTGTTTCCTGGGCGCAGATGCCAATAGTTAGCATTAGGGTAAGAATTGTAATGATTTTCTTCATAGCAGTATTAAAATTTAAGCTTCCCATTCTGAAGGTCAAAAGGGGAAGCTTTTTGTGTTGATTTTAATTTATTAATTGTCTGATTTCATTTCAATCTTGGAGCCATCTTGAATAGATTCGGTTTTTTCCTTTTTCAAATAAACATCCAAGAACTCCAGTACTTTTCCATAAGCTGTGATCTGATTTTCTTTTTTCACAAACCCATGACCCTCATCTTCAAATAATACATATTCTACTGGCACACCGTTCTTTTTTACACCAGCAACGATTTCATCGGACTCTACCTGCAGTACGCGTGGATCTTTGGACCCTTGCAGTACAATTAGTGGTTTGGTAACCTTATCTGTATGGAAGAGAGGGGATATCTGTCGTAAACGTACTGAATCGGCGCTATTGGGATCACCTAATTCTTTGTAAAGTGCCTCTTTTTGGGCCTCCCACCAGGAAGGAATGCTTCTCAAGGTCCTTATCCAGTTGGTGACACCAAATAAGTTCACTCCAACGGCAAACTCCTCAGGGGTATAGGTCAATGCGGCCATGGTCATATAGCCACCATAGGAACCACCGATAATCCCAATTTTTGAGGCATCGATTTCAGGTTGTTTGGCGAGCCAATTTTTTCCTTCCACACAATCCTTTAAGTCCTTATCTCCATGATTAAGATCGTCCATTTGATAAAAGGTCTTGCCGTAACCGCTACTGCCCCTATTGTTTACCGCAAGAACAGCGTAGCCATGGTTGACAAGGTATTGGATAAAGGAACTGAAATTTTGTCGCGATTGGCCTCCCGGGCCCCCATGTACCCACACTAGGGCAGGCACCTTATTATCTGCCGTGGCTTGATGTGGCTTGTAATAAATGGCAGGGATTTCCACACCATCAAAAGAAGTATACCGGATTACCTCTGCGTTAACCAGATCCTGACCTTGAATTTCCTTATTTAGAACATCGGTAAGTTGAATCTGTTTTTTGGTCTCCAAATTATAGACATAGAGGTTAGAGGGAGTGTGTGACCCTCCTGCATAGAAACGCATCAATTTTTCATCATCTGAAAAAAGAACATTGTTAATATCCATACCGTCAAATGTGGGCAATTGAATATTTTTGCCAGTGGCCACCTCCATGACTTCAATAGCATTCTTTGCATCTTCGTTTATATAAGTCACCTGATACCTACCATTTTCGGTAAAATAACTACCTACAATATCCCAATTACGCTCCATGACCTTTTCATGCGTCTTGTTCGCAATATTATATTTGATCAGATAGGCAAATTCAGCCCCATCATCTGTTGTATAATATAGGGAGGTGCCATCGGGGGAAAAATCTTCCCCGCTGTTGGCACTTTGGTTTTGGTTTATCTTGGTCAAGGATTTATCTTTTCGATTGTAAAGAAACAAATCCGAGTCGTTGGTGTTGATTGGTTTTATCAACGTCACAAAATTCTTGTCATCGGAAATGGGACCAATATAATAACCTCCTTCATTTTTGTACAAAAGAGTAGGGGTGAAGGTCTCCAAATCCATTTCATAAAGATCAGTAAACCTTTTGTCGCGTTTATTGGAGGTATATAAAAAGCTTTTTTTGTCCTTTGTCCACCCATAAAAGGAAGCCCTCGCCCCGGTATCTGGGGTAAGGTCTCTGTGGGTGCCATCAGTATTCCTTATATAAATGTGGTCTATCTCATCTCCATTGTTATCCATATTGAAGAGCATGCGCTCATCTTTCGGAAAATAAGAAATTGCAAAAACCGAGGAACTGTCCGAAGCGGAAACGGGAATTAAATCACCCCCATCCACCGAAACGGTATACATATTATATATTCCAGAACGATTGCTGGAAACCAATAATTTGGATTGGTCAGGAGAAAAACTACCCCCATTGATGGACTCGTTGTCCATCATCTGTTCTATGGTATATGTTTTAAGATTGTCCGCAATACTAGGTGTGGAACTTTCTTTTTTCTCCTTACACCCCCAAATAAGGGCTATGGATAAAAGGGTGATGATTTTTTTCATATCCTATTTTTTGTTCATCATGAATTTTTTGGTTTCCTTAAAAGGAGAATTATCCAATTGCTCTATAGATACCTTGTAGTTCTTCCATTTATCATCAAAAAAGGTGTTGGTAGCTTCCAAAGCCTTTGCTAGTTCCTCTTCGGCATGTTTTACCAATTGTTTTTCCGTGGCGGTAACCCCTGTTTGTCTGCTTTCTACATAACCACTGGCCACTCCAATGCGTTGCATCACTGTAATTTCAGGATTTCTGGTGATTCCTTGGCGCTTGTCAACTTTTCCGAGATATAGGGCCATAACCGTGTCAATTTCCTTCACTATGTCCGCCGAGGCCTTGATCTGGTCCTTGTACTTCTCTTTGTCCAGCTCCTTTAATTCCTTTTGGGTCTGTTCAGCTACGGCCTTGCTTTCCGCCAATTGTTTTACGGCATCTGCAGCGGTCTGTGCATAGCCCTCCAATTTTTTAGCGGTTTCATATACTTCATTGATGGAAGCAGTGGAAACGTTCAACCTTGGATCGGATTTTACTTCTATCATGGTTTCGTCCGTGGCTTCCCCATAGGAGATTACAATTTTATAGGTCCCTGGTTTTACGCTAACACCACTAGGCTCGCTTTTTCTTTTACTAACTTTTCTAGAAGCCCTGTCTGGACCTTTTTCATCCATTCTCCAATAGATTCTGTGGAATCCGGCCTTTTCTGGGGTTTTATATTTTAAGGTTCTGATCAAGCGGTCACCGTCATAAAAGTTAAAGGCAATGGAGTCTTTGGTTTTTACATCCTTTTTTTCTTCCTCCTTGGAATCCTCTCCATCATTATCTTCTTTTTTATCCTCTTTGGCATCAGCTTTTTTACCTTCTTTCAAGTAATAGGTGATCATAGCTCCTTCTTTTCTATTCTCACCATTATATAAATCATCGGCTCCAAACCTGCTGCCCGTGGGCTGCTGGTATGCTGCCTGATAGGCTGTGGGAGGAGAGAAGATAGAGATATCCTTGTTTAAAATGGTTTTGTCAGAGGTTATGGCACGTAATGGGCGTATATCATCCAATACCCAAGCGGCCCTTCCAAAAGTTCCAATCACCAAATCTTGTTCCCTCGGATGAATCACCAAATCCTTGGTGGAAACAGTCGGGAACCCTTCGGTCCATTTCTGCCATTTTGCACCTGCATCCATCGAAATGTATAATCCATCGTCCGTACCCAAAAACATTAGGTTAGGGTTTTCAGAATCTTCAATAATGGATAGGGTATAGCTTTTTACATCGGATTGATCTACAATGCGTTCCCATGTTTTGCCATAGTTCTTAGTTCTGTACGCATAAGGCGTATAATTGAATCTGCGGTAATCGTTGGCGACTAAAAGTGCTTCTCCCTTATTTCTGCTGGATGCCTTTATTTGCGGAATCCAACTACCATTGGGAAGACCTTTGATATTTGATGTTACCTCTGTCCAGGTGGCACCTCCGTTTTGAGTGTAGTGAACGCGTCCATCATCTGTACCGATCCACATCATATCCTTTTCTACAGGTGATGGTTCTATTACTAAAATAGTACAATGGTTTTCTGCCCCTGTAGCATCCATGGTCAATCCTCCACTTTCACTTTGTTTTTGTTTTTCAGGGTCGTTGGTGGTCAAATCCGGGGAAATAACGGTCCAAGTCAGACCTTTATCCGTGCTTTTGTGCACAAACTGGCTACCGAAATATACAGTACCGTTGTCAAAAGGATCTTGCCCGATCCCAGAATTCCAGTTGAAGCGCAGTTTTGTTTCCGCATCCGGTGGGGTAGGTCTTACAATGTAGTTGTTCCCAGTTTTCCAATCATAGCGGGATACATATCCCTGCTGACTCATTGCATAACCAAATTGGGAATCATCCTTGTCTGGCACCACATCAAATCCATCACCAAAAGCAATCTCCTGCCAATAACTGTTACGGATCCCTTGATCTTTCCAAACATACGCTGGACCTCTCCAAGACCCGTTGTCCTGCATCCCCCCATATACATTGTAAGGGAACTCATTGTCGGTACTGATATGATAAAATTGGGCTGCCGGAAGGTTTCCAATAAAACGCCATGATTGGCCTCCATCTTTGGTAATATTCATTCCACCATCGTTTCCATCCATCATAAAATTACCATTCTTTGGGTGTATCCACCATGCATGGTGATCTGGGTGAACGCCATTATCCACACCATAGGCGGGCATTAGTTCCTTGAAATTCTTTCCTCCATCCTCTGATACATTGATGTAAGTAAAGACAGAATATACCCTATTTTCATTTTGTGGATCTACATATATTTCTGAGTAATAAAATGGCCTATTGCCTATATCTTCCTTGTCATTAATTTTTTCCCATTTAAACCCACCATCCGTAGATTTGTAAAGGGCATTTTTTTTGGCCTCGACCAAGGCATATACCACATTGGGTTTGTTTCTTGCGATTGCAACTCCAATTCTACCCAGTTCCCCTTTTGGCAATCCCTCCTTGTCAGTTAATTTCTTCCAAGTTTTTCCTCCGTCATGGGTCATATGTAGGCCACTGCCCTCACCACCAGATTTAAAGAACCATGGGTCTCTTTTATGTTCCCACATGGCAGCGATCAATTTATTGGGATTTGTAGGATCCATTACCAGATCGGCAACCCCAGTTTTATTATTGATAAAAAGAATTTTCTCCCAGGTAGCCCCTCCGTCCGTAGTTTTGAAGACCCCTCTTTCTGGATGTTCTCCCCAAGGTGACCCAATGGCACCTACATAAACGGTATTTGGATCTGTTGGGTCTATAACTATTCTATGGATGTGCCTTGTTTTTTCCAATCCCATGGAGGTCCAGTTCTTACCACCGTCCAAAGATTTGTACACACCATAGCCACCATTTAAACTATTCCTTGGGTTTCCTTCCCCTGTTCCTACCCAAATAACAGATGGGTTGGACTGTTGGATGGCTACCGCCCCAATGGAGGCAGTTACCTCTTTGTTGAAAACAGGTTCCCACTTAATGCCACCGGAGGTGGATTTCCAAAGGCCACCTGAAGCTGTTCCAACGAACATTACATCAGGATTTTCGTGTACCGCATCTATTGCGGTTACACGCCCGCTCATTCCAGCCGGACCGATGTTTCTAGGTTTTAAATCTTGGACCATGTCCATTGTGAATTGTTGTGCAGATATGCACAGTGATGCGAATAGCATCACTAAAGGAAGTAAATTTTTAATCATCTTTAATTCGGTTAATTAGTCGTTTTAAAGATAACCAAATCTAACTATAGAATTCTTAAAGGTCTGTTAAGGAATTAGTTGATGTTGCCATATTCAAACTAGGATATGGACGGGTTAAATATAAAATATTTCCAGTATCCCTTTGTGGGTTAGTTGATTAGACAACTACAATTTTTTTATTCGGTCCCTTCCTTATGTTTATAGATGGTCCCATCTTTCATTACAAATTTAACATCCTTCATTTTGGAAATATCTAACAATGGATTGCCCTTTATGGCGATGATGTCAGCAAGTAAGCCCTTTTTTACTTCGCCTAGGTTGTTTAGGTGGAAAATACGTGCGTTGCCTGATGTTGCTGCCTGTAAAGCTGCAAGGGGAGTCATACCATAGGCTACCATAAGTTCCAGTTCCCTTGTATTTTCACCATGGGTAAAAACCCCAACATCACCACCAAAAACGATATCTACTCCGGCTTGTAAGGCCAGCTTGAAAGATTTTTTTTTCGCTGTAATTCGGTCAGGCTCCGTTCCTGTTGCCTTGTCCCAACCATTGTATTGTTCTATGGCATCACCAGCTGCCAGGGTAGGGCAAAGGGCCACCCCTTTTTCCTTCATCAACTTAAAGATTTCCAGGGTGCCGCCATCGCCGTGCTCAATGGTTTCAACGCCTCCTAAAATAGCTCGGCGCATCCCTTCTGGTGTTCCCGCATGAGCCACTACATACCTCCCGGCACTAGTTGCAGTGGCTACCATGGACTCTATTTCCTCCAACGAGAATGTAGGTTGGGAAGGTTCCCCTTTTCCCCAACGGTAATCGGCATATATTTTAATAAAGTCGGCCCCATTCCCCATTTGCCTGCGAACGGTTCTTATGACCTCCTCCTTGCCGCTTGCTTCTTCGGCCCCTAATGGAACATGCACACCATCGTGAAAGCCTTTTGGGCCATATGCTCCCGTAGCTACTATGGCCGGACCTGCAACCAAGAGTCGAGGGCCATTTATGATGCCTTCATCAATAGTCTTTTTAAGATAAACATCACTATAACCTGCTCCTTCGGCGCCCAAATCGCGCATGGTGGTGATCCCTGCCATAAGTGAATTTTTAGCATGGACAGTACCTCTAATGGCTCGTTCCACTGGAGATTCCTTCAATACTTGATCGTTCCATGAGGTTTCGTTATAAGGATGGAGCAATAGGTGGGAATGACCTTCTATTAGTCCTGGCATTAAGGTCATTCCTGTTAGATTTATTTCGGTGGTATACGACAAAGGTTTTAGATCTCCTTCCTTGCCTGCGAAAGCGATGGTAGTACCCTTCACCAAAACGACCCAATTATCATGGACTGTCTTCCCATCAAAGACCCTATCTGGTCTTAAAAGGGTTTGCGAATAGGTTGTGGCAGCTGTAATTATTGTGAAAAAGGTGATTAGTATCCTCATTTTTTGAATATGGTTTATTTGTTACAATTGTCCTGTTGACCTAATTGTTCTTGGCATTGTTCGCTATTCTCGCTAATTTTTCGGCAATCATTTCCTGTGACAGCCATTTTCCTTGCACCATTACTCCTGATATTTGTTTAAATGCTTCTATGTCTTCCAAGGGATTAGCGTTTAAGAGTACCATATCGGCATCTTGTCCTTCCTTAATTTCTCCAAAAGACCCTTCCATTCCAAAAAATATTGCCGGATTAATAGTCCCCGATTGAAGTATTTCTAAAGGAGTAAGTCCTGCTGTCAGCATACCTTCTATTTCATGGTGTATGGAAAATCCAGGCACATTAAACAATTGTGGGGCATCGGAGCCCAGCAACATGCCATGGCCATGGCCTTGCAGTTTTTTTATAAATTCCCTTCTTATGGCCGTGAATTGATCCCATTGTTTGGAATCAAAATTGGAGTCAGGACCAGTGTACTCATCTTTTCTTTTTTTCCAATCGGTTAAAATAGAGCTCGGCATATATTTCATCTCCGGCTGTAGTAATAGTTCTTCGGAACTGACAGGGGCAAACCAACGCTCAAAAAGACTTTGTGTAGGCACAATCCAAACCTTGTTCTCTTTTGACATTTGTACAAGTTCATCCATTTTGGATGTGTCTGCTAAAGGGGTGAAATCAAATCCGAAAAACCCATTTTTGGTGGGGTCCACATTTATACTTTCGGGGACTAACCCCTCTAAAAAGCCATCTACATGATCAATGGCTGCATATTTACTGGCCAAAGCATGACGAATGCCTACGGCAACTGGCACATGGCCAGCAAATGGTATATTCACTTCATTGGCTGTAAGCACTACCTGGTCAAATACCTCCAATTGGATACCTGGATGAATTTTTAGGAAATCATATCCTTCCCTTTTGTAGCTCGTTACCTTTTCTATCGCAACGGCTTTGGTCGGAATTGAATTTCCATTTAACGATGGGCTGGAAGTGAATATCCTAGGACTTAAGATTTCTCCTGTTTTTGCTTTTTCGCGTAATACCAAGTGGGATGGATGTCCGAGCATTCCCCTAATCGTGGTAATGCCATTGGAAAGATATAGGAAAAGAGTTTCTTCAATCCTTTCTTCACTTGTAGGTGATTGTGGAATATGGGCATGCATTTCTGCCAGTCCAGGGATAAGGTACTTGCCTTTTGCATCTATTTGGGTGATGAATTCCTCGGGATGTGCAATTGATTGTTGTACACTTTTTATTTTACCCGAATCTATAACTACCTGTTGCTTTTCCAGAATTTGTCCGTTACGAACATCCACAACATTGGCATTGGTAAATAGTATGGCAGTTTTGTTCACTTTTTCCTTCATCGGAGAACAAGAAAAAAGGATGCTAATACCTAATAGTACGGTTATTTTTTTCATTTATTTATGGTTCTTTACTAGTTACCCCTTCGAGCATAGCTTTTAATTGTTCTTTATTATAAACCTTTGAATTTTGGATGACCGTATTAATTTTTTGGGTGTTTCTAATATCCTTCAGCGGATTGTCCTCCAATAGAACTACATCGGCCTGCTTTCCTATGTCAATTGAACCGTAGGATTGATCTTTTTTCAGGTATTGTGCTCCATGATATGCAGAAGTTTTCAGTGCTTCCAACGGGGTCATGCCCGTTTGGACCATGGCTTCCAGTTCCTTGTGCAAGGAGATTCCTGGATAGGTATAGGAATTAAAGGCTCCGCTGTCCGAACCAGCCAACAGTTTTACACCGGCGTCATTTAACGACTTTGTCAAAGTGCCAAAAAAATGATCCAGCTCTTTCCTGTCCTTTCTTGCTTTTTCAGAAGCATTTAAAGCCCCGTTGATCCTGCCTTCATAGGTTTTTATAATACCCTTCCCCATATATTTTAAGTACGGGTCATTTTTGTGATTTACTTCATCCAAATAGCTCAGTGTTTCTCCGATGTGGAGCGTGGGTACCACAAAAATATTTTTGTTTTTTAACAAAGCAAAGGTGGCTTTTGCAGTACTGTTCTGATATCCTTCCAGTAGTAGGGGCATGGCTTGCCAAAAGCCAATTTCCTTTTTGATCAGCATTTGGGTGACCTCGGCTTCCACTGCCGAACAGCCCTTCATGATGTAATAGAGATGCTCAATAGCATCTATGCCCGCATCTACTGTTTCCTTAAGGGTAACGGTAAAAGGCATGTGTCCGGAGGTAATTAGCCCTCTTTTATCCGTCTCTTTTAGGGTTTTTAGATAGGCATCACCAGAAATACGACTGTCGTATAATTTTACGAAATCGGTCTGTAAGGCTTCCAAGGAATCAAGTGCTTTAGAAATATCTTCATCTGTTACTACTTCTAAGGAGCCTGCCCATGTGCCATCAGGGCCATCGATTTTTGGTCCTGAAGTATAAATGGTGGGACCGTCCAAAGTTCCGGCAGCAATTTCCTTTTTCCACTGCATCACACTGGATGTTAGATCACCCCCAGCGTCGCGCACAGTGGTAATGCCATTGGCAAGAAATAAAGGCAATAGATTTTTATTTTCTAAAACAAGGCTGTCACCACCCCTAAAATGGGTATGGTTATCCCAAAAACCTGGCAGTATATAGGTGCCGGTAGCATCTATAGTCCTGTCTGCTTTATAAGGATCTGGATTTTCTGAGGTTTCAATTTTAACAAATTTTCCATCTCTGATGTAGAGATCCTGAAGTGCTATTTTTCCTGATACCAGATCAATAGTTTGCCCATTAACTATGACAAGGTCATAGGATTCCACCTGCTTATTATTGCAACTGCTCAATAGGAGGTATACTAGGATCGGGAGAATATATTTTTGAAGTTTCATGCTTCTAAAAATAATTCAAATTAATTGAAGGCCATTCAATTTTATCATTTTTTAGACCATAGTCCTAATTGAATAACTCAAAAAAAGAATACAGGGACCTGTAATAGATTGAAAGTGAACTATTGATTGATAAATTGGCGTATGCCAATAAATAAAAATATGAATAAGGAATAAACCATAAAAAATGGTATGATGTAATGGGATAAATCAAGGGCCAACATCACACTAATAATCAATAATTGAAAACCTAATCCAAAAGTGGAGACTGCGGTCATAAACCATTTAGGGAGGTAATCGCCTTTTGGGGCAGTCCTGTCCATTTTATATATGATCTTATCAAAGATCCCGTAGCAAAATTTATATATGGCAAAAAGGATATTCACATTGTACTGCTTCTCTCCCTTAAGTGCTTTAGGGACCTTATCCTCAAAAATACGACTTGTGGTATCCCCATTGTTTTGGTTTCTCAATATCACATAGTAATAATTGTAAAGTGTTCCCTGTAACTGTAAACCGGCGAAAGCCAAAAAAGTGTAAAATAATCCACCTTCGGTTATGTGCCAGATGGTCAATAATATAAAGAAGTTAAGGATGATATCGGAAACAGAATCCAAATAACGACCCGTATAGGAGGGTTTGTTTTTTATACGTGCAAGTTCCCCATCCGCGGCATCCAAAATGGATTTAAGGATGAGAAAAAATCCAGTGGCCATAAAATACTGGTGATACATGCATAAAATAGCAAGTATCCCGGAGATTATGAAACCCATGGTAACATGTATGGGTGTAATGGATGTATTTTGCAGGGCTTTGGCAATAATGACCGCTGCAGGTCTTCCGTAATCGGACAGATCCAAAAATTGATATTCTTTGGGTAGTTTAGACATTACGTTTCGAGATCCAAGGCGATATATTGAAACTAAAAACGAAAACACGCTGGTTTAGTTGACACCTTGGAAGACATCTGTCGCAAAGATACGACCAAAATTACATATAACTAAAAGGTTTAAATGAGTTTCCTCTCTTAAATTATTTGTTATATATCAAGGATTGGGCTCTAAGACGTGCCAGTTTTTTTTCGGTAGTTGAAAGGGTCTTTTTGGTTATTTCGAGAGTTTCCCGATCGTTTTCTATTTTATCGTTCAGATCCTCGATTTCTTTTTTTAATTCTTCTATTTTTTCAGTATCATCCACTATTTCTTCATTTAGATCGGCCACATCTTCGGTCAGATCCTCGAAATTTTTAGTAGTGTCTTCCAGCATTTCCTTGTAATAAATAGGAAGATATGTTTTTAGGAAATTTTCAACAATACCATACAGGGCCTTATACTCCTTTTTTGTTTTGTCCTGGCTTATAAAAGTGTCCTCTCCTAGGGAGGCAAATACCTTCATTTCAGAACCAAGTTCGTTTTCTTCGATATTGGTATAAAAATTTATTTTATTTGGGGAAATCTTTTTGATGTCGACCTCCTCTGCTGACAATAAATCTTTGTTTTGCAAAAATCCAATACCCTTCAATTTAAAATCATAGGCATCATTAAGATAGTCCCTCCAGGCTTCCTTAAGTTCGTCCGGCTTAGGATCAAGACTCACCAAAATGCATGGCCTTAAAACTTTATCGTACGTTATTGTTCCGTTTTGGGGTACAATGGCCTGTGCACTTAAGCTGCCAATCCCTGTTAGGGTTAGCATAAAATAGCCCATTAATAAGTTTTTCAATTTTAATGTCATCATCGATAAATGTAATAAATGGTTAAATGAAAATATTGTAATATAATTTAATAACTAATGCTACAGAACTTTAGTTCGAACAAGCAGTTTAACCTTACGATCCAAGAATCTTATTACTACGTTCCTTCAAGTCTGATAAATCATTCTTCTCCTCGAACGATTTTTCTGCCACTCGTAAGACCATCTCTGCATGTTTTTTTATGGCACTTTTCTGTTCCTTGTTTTTGGCAAATTTGTCAATGGTGATTAAGGACTCCATCAATCGAATCACTACCGACGGACTCCCACCCGCGAATTGTCGGATTTGATTAAAGGCCACGTTGAGCATTCCTTCGAAAGTGAGTGTGCTAGCTACCACCCTAAGGTTTTGATCTTCGTCATATCGGTATTTAGAAGGAAATTTAACCTTGGTGAGATAGCACATGGTTGAAGTTAAATTGTCAATGCAGGCAATGGCCGTATACGGATCATTGATGCCAGGGGAAAGGGCACGCCCGGCTATTTCTACCATTTGGTGTATCGAAAATTCCGAATCTTGCTGTGTAGTTCGCGATTTTCCTATAATGAACATATCCTGAAGCTTATTATCATCCTTTTCAGCATGTTCCTTATGGGAATATACCTCTCCTATTTCCATGCCCTGGACCAAATAGCCTCCAGGTCTTTGATATAATACAATTAAAAGATCATTATTTTTGGCATGATCCAAGATTAAGGAATTATCCATGTAAAGAATATAGCCACTTTTTGGGGAGGTAATGGAATTCTTATAGGCATAACTGGCTTTTAGAGAAGACACATTTGGGATTTGGCCATTTTCGGGATCATCACCTAACTCTTCCGGAAATAATATTTTAAGATTTTTGGAAAGCGCCTTGATAATATCGGCAATTACCTTGTCTGCCTGTATACTTACGGCAATGTGATGAATGAACACAATAAGCAGTATTATATTGGCTATGGCCGCTATTATGGAGAAAAGGACCGAAAAAGAGGGTATAAAGGATACTACATCCGTGGATTTAACGGAATTGAGAATGATGAGGCAATAAACATAGGTTGAAATATAGGTGCCGAGGACCACTTGGTTTAGTCGTTCGTGCATGAAGTTTTGTAATAGGCGCGATCCGAATTGTGATGAAGCCAGGGTCAAAGCTACCAGAGTAATCGAGAAGACGGTCCCGGCCACTCCTATCATGGCGCCAGATATAATGGAAAGCACGCTTCTAGCAGAATCTACGCTCCCCGTAATTATAAATTCAAATCCACCCGACGGCTTAAAATCAATAATATGGTCCAAGTATAGCAAACCTATGGCCGCTCCAATAGAGACCATAATGATTAGGATGGGAATGAACCAAAAACTTGCAGTCAATTCATCCCATATAAAATAAAGTCTTTTCATATTTTTTCGGTGTTCTTGGTTTTGTAAACGTAAAATAATAGGAAGGTCTAAGATAAGTCAAAATGAGCTGAAGCATTAACCCAATTGCACATTCTTAGGCAATTTTTACTAAATAATTACAAATGGGATATAGCCCGGAATTGTCTAATATCCATATGGAGTTATTTTTAATAATGCAGTCCAACTGCTTTATGTACAAATTGTTTATCGGTAAGTTGTTGCAGCATAAAGTGGGCAACATCTGCCCTAGATATCATTTTAGTTAGGATATAACTGCCCAAATCGGGACCGTAACGATATTTTGACCGCATTTTTCCATTGGTCAATTGTGCTGGTCTTACGATGGTCCAATCCAATGCACTGTCCATGATCAGTTTTTCTTGCTTGGATTTATCCAAAAAATAAAAGAAGAGGATTACGGGAATTACAAATAGGGTGTAATAGAGCCCAAGTTTAAACCTGCTATCATTGATGCCCAATGAGGTTATACACACCATACGCCTTACATCCTGTTCTTCCATTGTCTTGATAAGATTGGCCGTTCCTTTGGATAGGATGGAAGAGGGGACGAAAAAATGCTTATGGCCCAGGGCAGACAAAACCGCTTCTTGTCCTTTCACCGCAGCTGCAACTTCTTCGCTTTGAAGTATATTTCCTTTCAATATCTTCAGATTGGGATGTTCCAATTTTAATCTGGCAGGATTACGTGCTAAGGCTGTTACCAAATGTCCCATTTGCAATGCCTGTTCAATGATGTGCAGTCCAGTTTTTCCTGTTCCCCCAAGTATTAAGATTTTCATACGGAATTGATTTATCAGAGCGTTAAGTTGATCAATTAATACTATATGGCACTATAAAGCTGACCGAACTGTGGAATAATACTTACGAATTGCGTTAATATATTTAGTAATTGGAACAACAGTATTGGAGGTCTTACAGTTTTTTTAATTATTTAAAAATATATAGTAGGGTTTTTAGCGCATCAATTGTTTCCTAACCAGATGATAAATAAAACTCAAATTAGTTTGTTTTATGGAGACCAACGAAAGTTGGATTATCATCATTTTAAGGTTAAGGTTTTAAAATATTCCTTGAATAGGCAATAGATTATAGATTCAAGGGGCCTTTAGCGATATCGATTTCGTAGTCCATAATTTATATAGGTGTGTAGTCTATCGATGTAGTAGATTGAAAAAATAACTTACGGCCGATTGAAAATCCTAGTCGATTTTTCACCGTATCAATAAATAACAATTATGGGAAGTATTATCAATTATTTTAAAATGAAAATTTTAAAGAAAAAATCAAAAATTTTAAAACCCTCAACCTTCCTTTCTCGTAAGTATAGCGATCATTGAATAATTTCTATACTAATCTAACTTAATAGAATATCGTTATGAAATGTACCAATAATACATTTCATCGAAAAAATTAACAACTATAACGTTGTAGTTGATTAAAAAAATATATTTGCCAAATTCAAAATATTAACAAATAATTATTAAGACACCTGCAAAATAGATAAGAAAAAGACCACAGATTTTATTAACCAATTAATTCACTTACACATGATCAAACCATTACCAAAAAAAATAATCCTAGGGGCGGCATTCTGCTTTCAGGGATTATTCATGCTAAATGCCCAAACGTCCGCCCAGGATATTTCGGCTAATCTGTCCCAGGATTCCAGAGTGACCCAATTCACAATGGAGCCAAACCGCGGGACACCTTCCTTAATTAAATTAAAAAGCACAGGAGAGACACTTTCTCTAAATGACACCCCTGCTTTTTTACGTTCCGTACTGGGCATGGGCCAAGAAACCACATTTGCAATTACGGCAACTACAACCTCCAATGGTATTCAAGTGGACAAGTTCCAACAGTATACCAACGGTATTAAAGTAGAGCACGGTGTATTCAAGGCAATGTCCCAAAAAGGAATTGTTTTTGGATTTAGCGCAGAATATTACAGCTTACCAGCTTCTATTACGTCCACACCGTCTTTATCTGAAAGTGCAGCCCTGCAAAAGGCCTTGGACCATGTAGGCGCTACCTCCTATGCTTGGGATTATATCCAAAGTTTAGGAAATTCCCCAGAGATTACCGCAGCATATAATGAAGTATACCCGAAAGGAGAATTGGTATTCGTTGATAATTATTTAACGGATGTTGTTGATCTTTCCTTGGCATATAAATTTAATATCTACGCAGCGGAGCCATTGTCCCGTGCTGATATTTATGTGGATGCAGCTTCTGGTCAGGTATTGTTATTGGATGCGATTATTAAGCATGCCGATGGCAATCACACTAAAGAGGACATCAAAAAGGAGATCAAGCCAGTTGCCCAGACTAATAATTATCCGCTTCCCTATATCACTGCTCAGGGAGACACGCGCTATGCCGGAAGAAGATCCTTTGATACCTCAAAGGATGCCAATGGGAATTGGGTATTGAAAGGAATAACCCCTTCAGGGATAGCAAATGAGACCCGTTCTTATGAAGGACTCGTGCCACCGATACCTTTGGGAGGAACTGTGAGCCAATCCTTGGGCATGCTTTCTGTGCCAATTATTGATGGAGACGGGGATCCATTAAACCCTGAAACTGGTGATAACATGTGGAATGCGTCGGAGCATAGAAAGGATAATTTTTCATCTACAAATCCTTATCCGTTGGCCAATGAAGCCAAAAATGATGATGTTGCACTAGATGCACATTGGGGGGCCGAGGTAGTTTTGGATTATTGGAAAAATGTCCACAACAGATCCAGCTATGATGATAAGGGGACCAAAGTATTCAATTATGTACACTTTGGAGATGCTTATGATAACGCTTTTTGGAATGGTGTTGCCATGACCTATGGTGACGGAAGTTACCAAGGGGGAACCAATCCAGATCCTGGTTCTTTCGCTCCTTTGACATCAATGGACGTTTGTGCCCATGAGATCGGGCACGGGGTTTGTGAGTTTACAGCTGATTTGGTTTATCAGAGAGAATCTGGGGCCATGAACGAAGGGTTTTCCGATATTTGGGGAGCTTCTGTGGAGGCGTATGTGCTATCACAAATTGATGGTTCTTTAAACTATGACCCATGGGGTATTGGAGAACAGATAGATGAGCGTGATGGAGGTTTACAGCCAGGACAAGCCGGATCAAGGGCTCTTAGATGGATGGATGATCCAAAATCTGCCGGTGACCCAGATTCATATGGTGGTACCAACTGGATCAATCCTGAATGTGGTACGCCAACCTTGGCCAATGACCAATGTGGTGTACATACCAATAGTGGTGTTTTGAACAAATGGTACTATCTTTTGGTAACAGGTAGCGGACAGCAATTCTCAGCTGGTTTCAACAAGCCTTCTGCTGATGATCAAATTACCGATGCCGGAAACCAATATTCTGTTCAAGGTCTAGGTTTCGAAAAAGCTCAAAAAATCACCTACATCGCAGAAACTTTACTTTCTCCAAACGCAAAATTTGCCGAAATGAGAGCTGTTTCCATTATGGTGGCCCAAACCTTGTACGGTATAGCATCCAATGAAGAAAGACAGACTACCAATGCATGGCATGCTGTTGATATAGGGGATGCTTTTAATGCGGGACAAGTTAATTCCGTGTCATTTAGTGAAAGCAATCTGCGTATTTTTTCTGAAAGCAACGAGATCAATGGTTGTGAGGACTTTAATACATATGCTGTGGTCCTGACAAGTGTAGATGTGAATCCTAGTGCTACCATTAACTTGAGCACAGCAGGAAGTACAGCAACCTTAGGACAGGATTTTGATCTTTCAACCACATCTTTGACTTTTAACGGTACTCAAACCCAATCGTTAACCGTAACTGTTTATGATGATGCCCAAATAGAAAGTAGTGAGACTATTGTACTTTCTTTTATCAGCAATGGAAAATTCCAAAAAATGGAATTTGCTATCGCCGATAACGATTTTGGTCCTAGAACCGGGAAAGAACCTTTTGACCTAATACCCACAGAAACATTCTCTGTTGATGGCTTGCCAACGGGTTGGTCTACCATAGTTTTGGCAGAAGGCAATAACGTATGGAAAATTAATGGAGAAGCGACAGCAGCTGGAAGAGCTTATGTAAGTAATGGTATTTTAGATATTCCGTATTACGATGCAAATTCTCCTTCTTTGGTTTCTTCGAACACTATTTTAAGATCACCATTGCTCAATGCGGCGGCGGCAAGTGCCGTAACGGTTAGTTTTGACTGGGAAGCCGGAGGGGAGACGGACGCCATAGATCCAAACGTTATTTTCGATTATGGTGAGTTCGTATACTCAACGGACGGTGCCAATTATGTATCAATGAAACAATTTGTAGGTAATGGTCCTTTGGCAGTAAATACCTCAAGAGGCACGTACACGGGTGTTATTGACGCCTTGGACAATAAAGCATTCTTTTTAGGATGGAGATGGTTTAACGATACCAATGCAGGAAGTCAGTTTAGCTTTGCCATTGATAATGTAAAAGTATCTGCTACTCCTGCCGGTATTGAAACTCAAAAAGGTGATACAGCAACAACTACGGTTCAGAAGGGCTCTACTATTTTCTTTTTGAGTGAATCTGATAGAGCTTTGATCGCCAAAATAGAAAACGCTTCTGAGGATCTAGGATGTGTTACCCTAAAAGTTATCGATGAAGGAAGTAGTTTTAGGATTTTTTCCAATATCAATACAGCAAGACCATCTAAGGCTTACAGCATAACCACTTCGAATCCGAATGCAACCTATGACCTTACCATGTACTTTACGGAAAGTGAATTGAATGCCTTTGACGAAACTGTATCCTTGGTCCCAATGAAAGTAAACTCATTCAACATGAATGATGCCACGGAAGACCCTAACAATATCCAATACAACGGCGTTTTGACGGATGTAAATATAGAAGGAGCTTTTAAGGCATACACGGGAACCTTTAAGGGATCTGGAAGTGCAAGTATCGTACAGGCATTTGCTTACACTCCAGTGGAACCTACGGAAGTTTCGGAAGAACCAACGGAGGAACCTACGGACAATAATGAAGAAACCACTGAGGATAAACATGGTGACAAGCATGATGGTAAGCATAAAGTGAAAGGTAGTAAAGGTAATTACGGATATTTTACCGTATTCCCTAACCCTGCTGTAACGACTATTAATGTTGAGACAGATGCGAATATTTTGGCAGTCTCTGTTTTTGACCTCATGGGAGTTTTGGTACAGTCCAAGAACGCAGTTGTACCATCAAATACCATTCAATTGGATGTTGCCGGGTTGAACAATGGATTGTTTGTGATGAAGGTAGTAACCGATACAGGTGAAATATTTGAACTTAAATTCTTAAAGCAATAAATTTAATTTTAGTTAATGTTAAGGGGGTGGGACTAGTTCCACCCTTTTTTTATGCCTAAAACGGAAGGTTTTTTATCGAGGCCGAATAGGAAGTTAAAGACAGTTTAGGGCCGGGTTTATTTCATAATTCGGTTTGCTGGTTAAGATACACTTTAATGTAAATTGCACTAGGTACTTTTAATTAGGTGAGCTCTGGCCTTACATGTAGTTGCCTTAAGATTAAAGAAAAAATAAAAAGTTCTGAATAGTACAGTAAGCTTAGCCTGATAGTATTAATCAGATGCTAAAGTGCCATTCGAAAACCAAATACATCCAATTCACCTTGCTGGAAATCTAGATCGATCGACCGAACAAATCCCATGTTCTCATACATTTCCCAAGCAGTTTGCATTGCCTTTGTCGAATGAATGATCAATTGATGTTGCTTTTCAGCCCTCGCTAACTGAATGCATGTTTGTGTAAGACGTTTGCCAAGTCCAAGGCCTCTTAATGCAGGGTCTACGCCTAATAAACGGAATCCTGAAGCATTGGTTTCCTTGGTAGCCGTTCCTCCCGATCCGTAATAGGACATGTCCCCAAAATAGGCAACAACACCACCTATGCTTCCTTCTGGAGTTACTGCCACCATTAATTTTGTATTCGGATAATCTGTAAATTGCCCAATTTGTTGCAACCGTTCGTAATACACGGGTTGTTCTTCAGGAGAGGGAAATCCCTTTAATTGTGAATAGATCAAGACCAATAAGTTCCCGATCTCATTAAATTCTGATGGCTTGGCCTCTCTAATTATAAAATTCTGATTCATTTTTTACGCTTAATATCTTCGGATTGGCTGTGTTTTTGAAAATTAGCATATCCTTGCCGCAAGGCAAAAGTAATGTAAGAAAATAACCTGATAGGTGGCGGAAATTGGAAAGATACAAGAAGAAGTGCCCGATTCCTTTTCTACTATATTTTTAAATTTTGGTTTGAAGATCTTTCAGCATGTTTCTCGCCTGAAGTTTAATTTCAAAATGATCCATGACGATTCTGGATAAATGAAGTAATATAGAGGCTTCCTTGCCATTTAAGGTTCTAGGGTATTGATCAATAATACAAATAGTTCCCAAATTATAACCATCTGAGCTGGTTAGTGGAGCTGCGGCATAAAATTGAAGGCCCATGACCCCTGCAACCAAAGGGTTCGCCATAGTTCGTGGATCAACCCTTGCGTTTTCAACAACATAAACTTCGTTGGATATAATAGCAGAACTACATAGTCCGGGATCTCTGGTGATTTCTTCAACATCTATACCATAAGTGGATTTGAACCAGATCCTGTCTGTATCCACCAAACTGATAATCGCAATGGGAACATCAAAAATCTTGGATGCCAAAGAAGTAATCTCATCATAACAGCCATCCATGGGTGTATCAAGGATTTCATACCTTTTAAGCGCTAGAATTCTTCTTTGTTCTATTTCTTTATCCATAATTAAATATAAACAAAATTAAAATCTAAATTAGCGGGTATAGCAATTATTTAAGAAAGAATAATCTGACAAAAATTAAACAACATCTTGTAAAATAGGTAATTAAAAAAAGCTCAAAAGCTAAAAAGTTCTATTTATTCCTACCTGGGAGATATTGTTCTTATAGAATTGACAATAATAGCTATTTTGTTTAATGCTTAGGTCAAAGTAGATGGACTACAAAGGGATGTTAAGTGTAAACGTAGTTTTTTTCTGAGTGGATTTTGCGCTAAGTTGTCCGCCGTGTGCTTTTGCAATTTCAGAGGATATGTACAATCCCAATCCTAAACTTCTTTTGTTCCGGTTGGCATTTTCGGAGAAAAAAGGTTTAAAGAGATTGCCCATTGCAGTTTCTGAAATCTTATCCCCCGCGTTGCTTACACAAAGAACAAATTCTTTTTCCGATGTATAAATATCCACCTCAATTGGTTGGTTTTCAAATCCATGTTTTATAGCGTTCCCCAGAAGATTGGAAAGTAGTTGTGCAACCCTATTGAAATCACAGCTCACGGGTCTGGATAATCGGATGGATTCTTTGATTTCGTGATGGGAATCTAATGTTTTCATTTCTTGAACCACCTGTTCCAAAATCGTTTGTAACATGATATTGTCAGTCGTAAGCTCTAATTGAATTCCATCTCCCAAATGCCCCATGGCAAAATCCAACAAATTGTCGATGAGCCCTTGCATACGATACGTGGTGGCTTTTATTATTTCAGCTTGCCGTAAAGCGGTTTCATCTGTCGAAATTTTTAATAAAATATCGGCGCACATTCGCGTGGTACTCACTGGATTTCTTAGATCATGGCCTAGAATTGCTATAAATGTTTCCCTAAGTTCGGCAATCTTTCGTTCCTCCATCAGATTGGCGGAAACCCGATCCAATTCTTCTACCGCATCTAAATGAAAAGAGATAAGTTCGGAATATAACTTGAACATTCCCCTAATTTCCGGGGTATCAACAATTAGCGGCTTTGTATCTATTGCACATAGGGTCCCAAAAAAACTTCCATCCCTTCTATAGATAGGAACAGAAATATAGCTCTGGAAACCATATTGCAAGGGGATAGGATGGGATTTGTAGTGTTCATCCGTAGCTACTTCATTAATGATGACAGGCTGTTTATGCTGCCGAACCTGATTGCAAAAGGTGGTTTCAATTGCCAACTCATCACCGGGTTTAAGGCCAAAATTAATCTCATCCTGAACCCTACAGGTCACCCAATTTGTTTCTGTGACCCTTGCAATGGCTGCAAAACCCATACCAGTACTCTTGCAGATAACCTCCAATAAATTAGGGATAACAGTGATTTTATTGATGGAATCTACGTCTTTACGAAGATTTGTATTCAAATTGGAAAGCATGGTATGTGGTATGGTCTATTTGTTAAATATAATAAATTCAAATTTTATTAGCTATTTGATTTTCAACAGAAAACAACTTTAATTCTGTCTTGGGCATGAATGTTTTTAAGGATAAAAAAAAGGGAAAATAGACAGCTCTACTGTCTTTAACACCTTTACTATTAGTTTAGACATTGCCATAAACAGGCACTATGTACGCTCCATTTAAAAATTCTTTGGGAGACAGTGTACTTTGAAGTGTAATTCCTTTGGACCTGCTCTCCAATAACCATTGGATCGATTGTAGTAATGGTACAGCAGTTGTGGTCTGTATAGCCCTTAATTGATGGAGGCCCACCCTTTGTGGGTGTATCATCTTTGATATTTCCCGTCTGCGCAAGGTTCCCTTTGAATCCTTGCCCTGCACAGCTGCATAAAGTACTATTTGATCATCTTCAACATGTGGGATGAAGTCCAACATTCTATGTTGTAGCGTTTCGATAGGATTTATTTTAGAATCTATTTTAGACAATTGATCCGCTACCCAAGCATAATGCCCAGGATGTCGCAAGGTTTTGTAATCAAGGGACCTTACCTTGCCTTTCAATGCATCAGGTAAATCTGCAGCACCGCCAGAAGTGAGGTCTTCTTCAAATGCCAAGCCGTTTATAATAATTCCTTTCCTTTCCGATAGGGATGGGAGGCTAACCTTTTTAAAATCGCGGATTGCAATGGCATCTTTAACATATTCTGTGGCCACACCAATAGGACTCCAGGTAAATCCATAATAATGTGGAGCAACAGCATTAATGGTCAAAGCCCCAACTTTAAATTCCAAGGTATCCACTGCCTCAACATCAAAGTCTTTACAAAATTCTTGGAATAGGTGGTTGGCCAAAACGTTAATATACCCAGGAGCTAGTCCAGTCTGCAGTACAAAACCAGTGTTTGCATTTTTAGCCAAATTTATAATTTGATCGGTTTCTGCAACATATTCAGTAAGATTGGCATAATAAAGGCCAAAATCCTTTGCAAATTGTGCTATTTTTGGGGCTAAACTCCCCGGAAGACAATCCAGTAAGGCATCCCCTTTTTCAAATATCCCCTTCATTTCATCAGAAATAGCACTAGTATCCAAGAGAAAGGGAACAACCTTACATGTTTTTGTAGTGCCTTCCTTTATCCATTCAGATACGCTTTGGGCCTTTTCTAGGGTACGGTTACCAATATAAATAGTTGGTGACACCGCACTCCATTCTGCAAGGATAAGTCCGGCAGCTTCGGCTATACCACCGGCACCAGCAATAATTATGTTATAGTGCGCTTTCATATTGGATTGATTTGATATGACACTGGTACCATAGATAACCAATACCCTTTTTTATAAATAGGCTAGGAGATCTAAATAGCATTAAAGTTGGGGGAACAGGAAACCTTATTACTAAGGTAATCAATAATTTAATTTACTGTAGTCTTTTACCTAAGCGGATAAATTTTTAAGGCTGATCAGTCTCCTCATTCGTGGATTCGGATACGCTAACGGGAATGGAAGATTGGGTATCATAAAGCTTTAATTCTTGGATATTGGCAGGTAGGCTAAACCCTTCCTGAAGAAGTGCTTCTTTTACGTTGGTAATTACTTTTCCTTTAATCACCAAGGCTTCCTTGCCATATTCAAAAGTGTTGATCCAAAAATGTACTTTGAGGTTTACGGTACTTACGGCCAATTCATCTGCCACAATAAAATTACGGTGGGTATCATCTTCAAAAGTGCCCTTGGTATTTTTAACGACCTGTTTGATCAATTTTTCAGCTTCCCCTATATTATTCTCATAGGCGATACCTACCAAGAAATCAAATCTATAGAATCCATCTTCGGTATAATTAAACACCGGTTTTTTTATGACATCGCTATTTGGAATGTATACATCACGGCCATCGAAGGTCCTTAACTTGGTATACCGGAATTCAATGGTTTTTACTTTCCCAAAAATTTCGCCTATACTGACGGTTTCATTTACGTTAAAAGGTCTGTTGAATGACAGAATAATTCCAGATATAAAGTTTTCCCCGATATCCCTAAAGGCAAATCCTATGATTACAGCCGAGGCTCCTGCAGCCGTGAGAATTCCTGTGGCAATACTTTGAAGTCCTGCTACTTCCAAAGCATACATGATAAATATGGAATACAGTAACAACTTGATTCCTTTGGTCAAGAAATTTACCATTATTGGGTCATCAGACCTTTTGGAAATGACTCTACGAGACAGATTGCCTATTTTTTTTGAGATCAAAATACCTAAAGCTACGATGAGAATGGCGATAAGTATGCCAGGTATTTGCTTTATGAAAATTATCCAATTTTCCTCCAATGAAGATAATAGCTTTTCAGAAATGTTTTGTATGTATGGCATTATAGGTGCTGTTTACGTTAATTCTATTGCTGGGAGCCTTTTGATGATTTGAATAAATTTACTGTTTTTAATTCAATACTTAATTATTCTATGTCGTACCCTACTTTTGAAAGAAGGGGGCATGGTTTTTTCAAGATATGAACGCAGTATAAAGATTGTTTTTTGTAAAAATGGCAACTTATTTCTGTAATAAAGTGATCAAGGCCCAGGTAAATAAATAAGCGAATAGGGGAGCTATGGCCCACACAAGAAAAAACCTTTTTACAATTTTATTGCTAAAGGTAGTTTTGAATCCATTTTTGCTAACGCTTAAGGCTATAAAAGCAGCTCCGTTCAATTGCACCAAAGAGGTTGGAATACCTTTTACCACGGATGCAAATACTAGTAAACTGGCCACAATAACAGCAATTATTGTTGCGTAAATAGGACTGACTTCCACAATCTTTTTTCCTGTTGTTTTAGTAACCTGGTGCCCAAAAAGAGAACTTCCGATAGCGAAACAAGGGGCAACAACCAAAACTGATAAAATGGTCAATGGTAAAAAGTTTTGGACACTTTCCTGTCCAATCTCATTCGCTGTCAAAGAAGCTATTGGTGCTGCGGCATTAGCAACGTTGTTTGCCCCAATTGAAAATGCCACATAGAGACAGGATAAAATCAATAAAGCCTTAATACCCTTATGTTCGTTGAGATGTGAGTAATCATCTGTGATTATTTTGTTTTTGATTAAAGGAAGTACATAATTGGAAAGGAGGAACATTAAAAAGAATGAAATTATCGGAAGAATGACCCAAGTAGGGATAATTTCTACAAATAATTTTTGTGTATTCAAGCCATCCAAGGCCGAAGCTGCTCCTGCAATGGAAAGGACAGTAGATTGGCTTGTAGATTGTGGAACACCAAGCAAGCTTGCTATTAGGACAGATAACCCAATAGAAAGAAGGATGACGGACGTATTTAAAGGGGTGAAAAAGGATTGTTCTAAAAGGCCGTTTCCCAAGGTTAGTGAAACTTCCTGACC
>JBFIGS010000008.1:0-26664 GCA_041602195.1 Sediminicola sp.
AGGAAAAGATTTAGTCCTTATTTTATTTTTATATAATTGATTATCAGGCATTTAAGTATTATTGGTATTTTTTGGCACGCTCTTTGAAATAAGGTTATCAAATGTAAATAGTTACATTCTGAACTTTAAAACCTTATATCATGAAAAACTTAATACTCCTTTTTACAGCGATGATCTTTGGTGCTTCCAGCGCCATGGCTGTTACGGTAGAAGATAAGGTTGCACTACGCAATGCTTATAATTACAACAACTCGTTTATTTTTGTTGAAGATGGCATTACGTTTTCAGTATATCCAGACGGAGAATTTGATTTCTATATAGATGATAGAGCTGGAGTAAACGCCAATGTAAACTTTAGAAACGTAAATATCACGTATAACTCTGGTTACAATTATAACCCATATGTTCAATATGACGATTATGGTGCCGTAATACAGGTAGAGAACATTCCAATATATTATGATTATTACGGTCGGGTTACCCAAGTGGGGAACGTAGATATCTCTTACAATAGAGGGAGAGTAAATCGTTTAGGTGGACTTTATGTATACTATAATAGAAATGGAATATACAGTCACCATACTGGGTTCATCAATGTGTACAATAGACATTATGTCTACAGACCCTTTCACAACTATTTTGCAAGACCAGCGGTAGGATTATGTCTTGTATACAACAGGCCTTATAGAAGGTATTACGAACCGGTACGATACACTTATTATAGACCTTACCATAATAACTACAGAAAATCCTATGCCAAATTTGGTCGTGAGCATAAATACAAAAGAGACCATTACAGAAGGTCAGATGTGTATAGAAATGACAGACGAGTTGTTGCTAGGGATAATAACTCCAGAAGAGATAATGGATACAGAACTTCAGGTAATGTTATTAAAAGAAGTGAAGGCAGAAGTGTAGCTTATTCAAGAAATGGTAAATCTAACAGAAATGATAGATCTAACTATGACTCTAAAAGGAGTACGGACTATTCTAGAAATGACAAGTCTAACAGATCGGATAGGTACAGCAATGATTCTAGAAGGTATGATGACAGTTCCAGAAATGGGAATTCCAAAAGATCGGATAGGTCTAACTATGATACTAAAAGAAGTACGGATCGAAACGTAGGAGAAAACAGATCGTCGAGGCCTACGGTAAACAGATCGGTAACAAAAAAAGAAGTTTCAAGGACTCCAAGAAGTTCAACAGTTACTAGAACCAGTACCACCTATAAAAAACCAGAAGGAAGAAGCTCTGGTAGGACGGTAGCGACAAGAACCCAAAAATCGGTTTCTTCAAAGTCTAATGGTTCAAGGAATACCAAAAGTGCAAAGGTGTCTTCCAGGACCTCCACCCCAAGTCGTGTGGGCAAGGCAGCCACCAGTACTAGAAGAAGTAGCGCTTCAAGTTCTAGAGGAAGAAGCTCAAGAGATTTTTAAAAATATAGTTTTTAGGTTGGTTAGTTAGTTGTTTAACCCCCGCGTCAATTAAATTGATGCAGGGGTTTTTCTTTTCTGTAAACTCAACTAACCCTTATCCTTTTCTCTTGAGGTATTTGGAAAGCAGTCCAAACACATCCTCTGATATTCTGAAACGATAAAGTACCCCAATGTAGAATAAGGTAATCAAGATGCCTTTCATAAGGATATTTACCACAGGATGAAAAGCAAATTGCAAGGAGATAAACAAGACGATGATCACTGTTAACAGCGCCATAACTTTTAAGGTTTCCACTGTAAATGGCTGTATTCCAAATTTCATCTTGACATAGACCAATTTTACGGTATTGTATATAAAAATCGCAGTAAATGTTGCAAATGCAGCTCCATTAATACCGTATTTTGGGATCAGCCATAGATTTAATAATATAGTACATCCGGCCAACAGCACACCCATGACCAGTACGGCCCTATAGTAATCGGAGTTGTATAAAATGGCATTGTTATTTCCCATTAACGCATCGTATACTTTAGCCAAACCAATTAATAGGACCACAACAAATCCGCCTCTATAGGCTTCCGGTAATAAATAATAAAGGTCATTAAGGTTCAAGATGATCAGCACAAACAATAATCCCGAAACTATAAACAAGGTCAAGGAACTCTTTTCATATAGCTTTTTCATACCTAATGTATCCTTCTTGTTCAATAATTCAGCAGTTAAAGGATAGGCTATCTGGTGCATGGATCTTGCTGGAACGGCTATCACTGTTGCTATAAATATGGCCACACTGTAATAGGCAACATTTTCAATTTGTATAAACTGGTTGATCATAAACCGATCCACTTCCAACAAGATGACAGAGGCAGAACCTCCTAAAATAATGAGGGTACTATAATTGATTATACTGGGTGTTCTTTTGGGAAATGAAAAATTCAATCTGGGTATCCTTAATTGATAGGCATAAATTTTCATTAAAATGGTGCGTAATAAATAAACCCCAACCAATGCCTTTAAAAATACATCAATTGAAATGAAGTCAAAATACACCAAGAACAATAAGATGGTAACCCCAATCCTGGCAAAGACCTCCTTCATAAAATTACCAAAAACAGATTTCATATTAATTCTTGCCCAAGAATAGAACACCTCAAAATAGGCCATGGCAAACCCAATCAAAAATATGTACCATACATAACCTTTCACAATAGGGTTCTCTTGCGATAAAAAGTCCCCGATCCTAGTATAGCCAAAATACGTTATAGCCGTAGCAGGAATGATTAGAAAGAGAGGAAGGATCAGCATTAAAGTAAGGAAACCATCGGCACTGTTTTTATCCTCAAAGGCACTGTAATATTTTACCAGGGTATTGGGAACCCCAAAGGCCAACAAGGGCATCAATATAGCGGAGGTGGATAAAATAACGCCTACCAATCCATAATATTCATCGGTAAGAAAGCGCGTATAGAGAAAGAGGGTATTGATAGCACCAATGCCAAACCCAAAGTAGGTTACTAGGGTATTTTTAAAAGATTGCTTAAATATTATCCCCATTAGATCAACTGTGCTAATTTCCTAGTAAGTTCCCTCCTACTATATTGTTCTATATGCCGACTCTTAACGTAAAGTTCTTTCTTTTGATAGGCGATGAACCATTCTAACAACTGTGCTTTGATTGCCTGAGCCTCCATATAGTTAAATGCGCTTCCAGTACAGGTTTCTACAATCATTTGGGCCACTTCCCATCCTTGAGGACCCACCCCTAGAATTGGTCGATCCGCAGCTATATATTCAAAGACTTTTCCAGGAATAATTCCCTTTGTTTCTTCGCTATCTATTTCTACCAATAATAATACCTGGGATCTTTGTTGCCTTTCAATTGCTTTTTCATGTGACAAATAGCCTTCCAGGCGGACGTAAGGTTCCAATCCGTGACCTTGGATAGATTCTAAAACATCTTTACTTACTACCCCAATCAATTCGAGTACCAAGTTTTTCTTAAAATCAGCATTCTCCTCTGTAAGTTCCTTTAATGCCTGCCATAATACTTTTGGATTTCTTCCGGATAACAGCGACCCTATATGTGAAATGGTAAATGCATCGTCCAATTTATGGGACGGAACCTTAAGGGTATCAAACCCATTTGTGATAACTGTTATTGGTTGGTCCGTAATATTAGAAAATTCTTTTTTGGTTGTATTACTGGTTACGATTATTGAATCTGCCTGGTTGAGCACTTCAGCTTCCAATTGAAGGTGCCTCTTTTGTGAGCTTTTGGTAAGTTTTAATTTCTTATGATAACCAATGGAAGTCCAAGGGTCCCTAAAATCGGCTATCCATGGTATACTATTATTTGCCTTGAGCTCCATGCCAATTAGGTGCACACTATGTGGAGGTCCTGTAGTAATAATCGTTTCTATACCCTCCTCATCTATTACCTGCTGTAAATACCTTACGGATGGCTTTACCCAAAATTTTCTGGCATCCGGTATAAAAAGATTGCCACGGATCCATAACAGTACTTTTTCTAAAAGTGACTGATCTTTTGACTGGATAATCCCCGAACTGATACTTTTGGTTTTCTTTTTGGAAAAAATACTTGCCAATTGATAGGGCTCAAATATTTTCTGCTTGTAAATTTTAATCCCTTCCGGGATCTCATTCTCAAAAGTAGAATCCGTTATAGGGTATTCAGGATTTTCAGGAACATATACTACCGGTTCCACCTCAAAATCCCTTAGATATTTTACGAATTTCAACCATCGCTGTACTCCGGGCCCCCCAGCAGGAGGCCAATAATAAGTGATGATGAGGGCCTTTTTCATTACGATTCTTCCTTTTTACGGAAATTCCTTAAAGAAAAGCCAATACCACCAAGGATAAAAAGACCTAAAAGCAACGTGCTTGCCAGGGTAATGGTTCCCCCAGTTTCAATCACCTCTGGTTCAAATTTAAATTCTATTTTATGGTTCCCAGCTGGTACCTTCATGGCCCTAAGGATATAGTTCACTTTAAAATGGTGAGTTTTAATCCCGTCGATATAGGCATTCCATCCATTGGCATAATACATCTCAGAAAAAACAGCCACAGCTTCTTGTTCATTTATAGACCTATAGGTCAGGTGATTGGGACTATAATCAGTAAGCTTAATTGTCGCCGTGGAGTCCTTTTGAAAGGAGAGGGGCGTGATGTTTGGAAAGTTATTGGTATTAATTACCGCTTCATTCATAACATCCAGACTGTCCAGTGCTTGAATCTCCTGATTGGCACTTTTCACGGGCAAAAGGGTCTTTACAAACCAGGCATTTCCATTGGCATAAGGATTCAATGCCGGATAATCCCTACCCTCTTCGTCTTGCTGAACCACGTATTTAACGTTGAGCATGTTCAAAACGCGCATATTGTTCTTATACACGTGAAAATCGAACAAATCCTGCAAAGCTGCCGGTTTTGCGGCATGATAACCTCCAATAGATTGATGGAAATAGGATGTTCTGGCTCCATTTAAACCTTCAGACGGGTCATATACCCTAAAAATTCCTGGGTCTTTTGCTATCTGCTTGTCCATTGCAGTTTCCTGAAAAGGCTCCTCCATTTGTCTTGCACGAACAAAATCATTCTCGTTTACATATCGAAGATCAATCTCTACCAGATCAAATAACAACAGCAATCCCAAGGCCAGCGTCAATATATTTTCTTTAATGCGCTCCTTGATGTAGAGCCAAATTGCTACGGCAGCAAAAAGGACGTATACCAAAGACCGGATCAGGTCACTGATATAAACAGATTCCCTGTCCAACTGAATCATGGTCATTATTTCATCTCCGAAATATTTCCTGTACGTTTCATCACTTTGTCCCACAAAATCGAACGTGCCCTTCAATAAGAACAGTAGAATCACAAAACCTAAAACAACCAAAACCGAAATCTTTAGCGCATTTAATTTTTTGGATTTCTCCAGGGAAGGCTTAAATAATTCCACCAAGGCCATTATTGCCATGATTGGTGCACATAATTCCAGTATCACCTGTATGGAAGATACGGCCCTGAATTTATCATATAAAGGAAAAAATTCGATCATAAAGTCGGTCAACAGACCGAAGTTCTTCCCCCATGAAAGTAATAGCGCCATAATGGTTCCTCCAACAAGCCACCATTTGACTCTTCCCTGAACTAAGAGAATCCCTAAAATAAACAGGAAGAATACAATAGCCCCTATATAGGCTGGAGCAGCTACAATTGGCTGGTCCCCCCAGTATAACGGTAGTCCGCTTGTAAATTCCAGGGCTTTGGACCTTGATAGCCCTTGATTTGTTAAATAGGTATAGGCATTGGATTCCGTCCCTAAATTTTCGCTATTTGATCCTCCAAACAACCTGGGAACAAATAAATTCATCGATTCTGCGATACCATAACTGTATTGGGTGATATACTCCTTGTCCAATCCGCTGGTACTTGCCTTTGGAGATCCATCAGGATTAATGGTCAGTTCCGTTTTCCCCCTGGTACTCCAATCAGCGTACTCCTTGGTAGCCATCAGGCTAGTGGCATTCACAAGAATTCCCAAGAATACAGCACCAACTAAAATACCCACTGAAATAAAGAAATTTTTTAGGGTCTTGTTTATGATGGCATCAATTAAATACGCAATCCCCAAGACCAGTACCAATAACATAAAATAATAGGTCATTTGATAGTGATTCGCGCTTATTTCAAGGGCCATTGCCAAGGCTGTTAGGATGAATCCCCAAATATATTTTTTCCTGAAGGTCAGGACAATTCCCGAGAGAATAAGGGGCAAGTAGCCAATAGCGTGTGCTTTGGCATTGTGGCCTACTCCCAATATAATGATCAAGTACGTAGAAAATCCAAAGGCCAATGCCCCTATGGCTGCCAGCCTATAATCTACCTTCATACAGCACAAAAGGATATAGAAACCAATAAAATAAAGGAAAAGGTAATCGGCCGGTCTTGGTAAAAACCGGATCAGCCGGTCCAATTTCTTTACATAATTGTGCGGATAGTTGGCTCCCAATTGATACGTGGGCATCCCACCAAAGGCACTATTGGTCCAATAGGGCTCTTCCCCATTGGTATTCCTGAAATCGGCCTGTTCCTTGGCCATTCCAGTATACTGGGCAATATCTGATTGAAAAATTTTCTTCCCCTGTAATACCGGGTGGAAATATGCTAAAGAAGCAATTATAAAAAGAACAAGAACAAAGAAATGTACAAAAAGCGCTTTAATGCCGATTTTCATGTTTGGTGGTTGTGGTTATAATTAGTCAATTTCCTCAAAATCTATGTATTCCCCAACTTTATTGGAGGATTTAGAGGTTGTGCCCTTTTTTTTCTCTATGATTACTTCTCCCTCTTTCTCTTCATTGGGTGAAGGTTGGTTGGGAAATCCACCAAACTTTTCCTTAAAATGCTGCTCCGTTTTTTTTGCAGCGTATCGTAATATTTTCGGACCAAACCATTTAGCTAATATTTTAATAAAAAAATATACTAACAGAATGATTAATACCGTTCTTAACAAACCCATATTAATTCAAAAATTTATATCAAAAATACAATTCTAGCGTTGTATAAATAGTTTAAAAGTCATAAAATAATAATAAAAACATGCCTTTAAGTAACCCCTTCGCAATGAGATATCCCCTAATAGTAGTCCTGACATTTCTTTTTTTAGTACCCTTATCCATGAATTCCCAGTATACGGATGTTATTAATTCCAATAGACCGGGACAAACCGTGAGTGCTTATGCAGTTGGAAAAAATGTGGTACAGGCAGAAATAGGCGTTACCATGGAAAAGGACGAGCATGTTAGAATGTTCACCGAATCTGACTTTTTAGGAGGGGATATTGCCCTGAGATATGGTCTGTTTTTCGAGCAATTGGAAATTTCCTACGAAGGTTCATACGTTAAAGAAGATATCATTTACACCCAACTGGACCTTGAGGCCACAAGAACGGATTTTACTAGAAATCGATTGGGGTTAAAATATTTACTTTACGATCCCTTTAAAAATCCTGAGAACAATAAACCTAACCTATATAGTTGGAAGGCCAATCACGGTTTTAAATTAAAAAATTTGATTCCGGCCATTTCGGTATATGCAGGAGCCAATTTTGTTTTGGGAGAAAATCCCTTTTATTCAGGAGATCCAATAGTTTCTCCGCGTGTCATGCTAGCTACCCAGAGTAGGTTATCCTCTAGATTCGTACTTATTTCGAATATAGCGTATGACAGAATTGGAACTGATTTTCCAGAAATGAGTTATATCGTTTCTGTTTCACATGCCTTGGGGAATCCTAAATGGAGTGTGTTTCTTGAACACCAAGGGATCAAAAGTGATCGCTACGCCGATGCTATTGTAAGAACTGGTGTTGCCTATCTATTCAACGAGAATTTTCAAGCAGATCTCAATATTGCCACCAACTTTAAAGATACCCCATCCAAACAATTTGGGACCATAGGTTTTTCATACCGATTGGATATGCATAAAGACGAGCTGATGCCCATAGAAGACCAAAAGGATGGAGAGAATGGAAAGATCAATTCCAGCAGTATGAAAAAATCCAAAAAGAAGAATAAAAAGAAGAATAAGAAGAATGATGAGATTGACTTCTAAGTGAAGAAGACAAAAAATTAGGTAGATCATCAATTAACAGCAATTATTGGAGTGGTATTTTATTCTATTGATTAATATTACTAATATTGACGATAGAAAACATATACGATGATCACGATAAAAGAAGCTATCTCTAAAACTGTTTTTAAGAAGTTTGTTACCTTTCCTTTTACCCTTTATAAAGATTCACCATATTGGGTACCTCCTATTATAAATGATGAATTAGCATCTTTCGAAAAAAGTAAAAACCCGGTGTTCAAAGATGCTGACGCATGGTTCTTTTTGGCCTACAAAGGTGACCAAATCGTTGGACGGGTTGCCGCAATAATCAATAGAATAGAGGTCAACCAACAAAAAGTTAGCAAAATGCGCTTTGGATGGTTCGATTTCATTGACGATTTTGAGGTTTCTGGTGCTTTATTGGACAAGGTTGCTGAAATAGGCAAGCAGCATCAGTTGGAATATATGGAAGGCCCTGTTGGATTCTCCAATATGGATAAGGTAGGAGTTTTGACCGAAGGTTTTGATCATATAGGCACCATGATTACCTGGTACAATCACCCATATTATGTATCGCACTTTGAACATTTTGGTTTTGTAAAGGAAAAGGAATATGCCGAAAACAAATTCCCGTTTTCCAATGCCGACCCTATATTTTTTGAAAAGGCCAATGAATTGGTCAAACGTAGATACGGGGTAAAGGCGATCAATTTTACCAAGACCAAGGACGTAATGCCCATGGCCGACAAGATGTTTGATCTCTTCAATGAGAGCTATGCCAAACTTTCTTCTTTTGTGCCCATTACGGATATTCAGAAAGAATATTTCAAAAAGAAATACATCAGTTTTATCAATCCTGAGTACATCAAATTTGTTGTGGACAAGGATGATAAGCTCATTGCGTTCGGAATTGTGATGCCGTCTTTCTCCGAGGCCCTACAGAAAGCCAATGGAAAACTTTTCCCATTTGGGATCTACCATTTACTCAAGGCTAAAAAACAGAGTAAGGACGTAATTTTTTACTTGATTGGGGTAGACCCGGAATATCAAAACAAGGGGGTAACCGCAGTAATATTCAGCGAATATCACAAAACCTTCTCCAAAAAGGGAATTGAATATTGTTACAGGACCCCTGAATTGGAAGATAATGTGGCCATCCGTCAACTTTGGAAACACTTTGATCCAAAAATTTATAAACGACGCAAAACTTTCAGGAAGAACCTAAAGTAAAAAGCATAACAAATAAAAAATCCCATATTCTTGAATATGGGATTTTTTTATATTACAATTTAAGGTTGTCAACTATTCGCCCATTGCTGCTGCAACTGCTGCTGATAATCTCTTATAAGTTCCATTTTCCAATCGCTCACGGATAGCTGAAAATGCCTCTAAAGTTTCATTGATATCGTCCATAGTATGTGTTGCCGTTGGAATCATTCTTAAAAGAATTAATCCTTTAGGAATAACCGGATAAACTACTATAGAACAGAAAATACCATAGTTTTCCCTTAGGTCTTTTACCAGGGCCATAGCCTCAGGAATACTACCGTTCAGATAAACTGGCGTCACACAACTAGTCGTGGTCCCAATATCAAAACCTCTTTCTTTTAGACCGTTTTGAAGTGCATCCACATTTTCCCAAAGCTTAGCCTTAAGCTGTGGCATGGTACGCAACATATCCAAACGTTTCAAAGCTCCCTTCACATAGATCATTGGCAATGATTTTGCGAACATCTGCGAACGAAGATTGTATTTTAAGTAATCAATTATTTCTTTATCTGCAGCCAAGAAAGCTCCAATACCTGCCATAGATTTAGCAAAAGTAGCGAAGTATACATCTATACCATCTTGTATGCCCTGCTCTTCACCAGCACCAGCACCAGTTGCACCCAAAGTTCCAAATCCGTGGGCATCGTCCACTAAAAATCTGAAATTGAATTTTTCCTTAAGGGCTACAATCTCTTTCAGTTTTCCTTGTTCCCCGCGCATTCCGAAAACACCTTCAGAGATCACTAAAATACCTCCCCCAGTCTGTTCTGCCATTTTTGTGGCGCGTTCCAAGTTCTTCTCAAGACTATCGATGTCATTGTGCTTAAACGTAAAACGTTTCCCCATGTGCAACCTCACCCCATCAATAATACAGGCGTGGGCATCAACATCATATACAATAATATCGTCTTTGGAAACCAAAGCGTCAATGGTGGACAAAATCCCCTGATAACCAAAGTTCAATAGGTATGCCGATTCTTTATTCACAAATGCGGCCAGTTCAGCCTCCAATTGCTCATGAAAATCAGTATGACCACTCATCATCCTTGCCCCCATAGGGAAGGCAGCGCCGTATTCAGCTGCTGCATCTCCATCTACCTTTTTTATTTCGGGTAAATTGGCTAGGCCTAAGTAATCATTGATACTCCAGGTAATTACTTCTTTACCTTGAAATTTCATTCTATTGGAAATAGGTCCTTCTAGTTTTGGAAAGACGAAATATCCCTCTGCTTGGGAAGCCCACTTACCTAGTGGTCCCTTATTCTCAATTATTCTATCAAATAAGTCTCTCATTTAGACTGCTTAGTTTAGATGGCAAAAGTATAGATTTTTAACAAGGTTTCATAAATTATTTTCAGGTATCATCAAAAAAGCAATGACTTGAACAGTCATTGCTTTTAATATAACCTTAATAAGGCTCCTTATTTTATGAATTGTATTTCTTGGGGTTCGGATTCATGTTTGGTATCAAAGAATCCTTGGTCCTCCATCCATTGGTCACTATAAATCTTACTCATGTACCTTGAACCGTGATCTGGAAATATAACTACAACATTGCTATCTTTTCCAAATTCCCCATTTTCGTCCAACTGCTTTACTGCTTGCATTACGGCACCGCTCGTATAGCCTACGAACATCCCTTCAGTTCTTGAGATCTCCCTAGCAGTATGAGCACTTTCCTCATCGGTCACCTTGATGAATTCATCTATCACATCGAAGTTTGTGGAAGAAGGAATTAAATTTTTACCCAAACCTTCAATTCTGTAAGGGTATATTTCATTGGAATCAAATTCTCTGGTCTCATGGTATTTTTTTAATACAGAACCAAAGGCATCAACACCTATTATTTTAATATTTGGGTTTTTCTCTTTTAAAAAGCGTGCGGTCCCGGAGATAGTTCCACCAGTTCCACTACAAGCCACCAAATGGGTAATATTCCCGTTGGTCTGGTTCCAAATTTCCGGACCAGTACTGCGGTAGTGGGCCTCAGCATTTAATTCATTGAAATACTGGTTGATATAGATAGAACCTTTTACCTCACTGTGAAGTCTTTTTGCAACTTCATAATACGATCTCGGATCATCTGCACTAACATGGGCCGGACACACATACACCTTGGCTCCCATGGAGCGAAGCATATCTATTTTGTCCTTTGAGGATTTAGAGCTAACGGCAAGAATACACTCATACCCTTTAATGATGCTCACCATGGCAATACTAAAACCAGTATTTCCTGATGTTGTCTCAATAATGGTACTGTCCTTGGTAAGGATCCCCTTTCTTTCAGCTTCTTCTATAATGTAGGCAGCAATTCTGTCCTTTGAAGAATGACCAGGATTAAAGGCTTCTACCTTTGCGTAGAAGTTGCCTGTAAGACCTGATGCAATTTTATTTAGTTTGACTAGAGGGGTGTTTCCTATGAGTTCTAGGACGTTGTTGTAAGCGTTTATCTTATTTTCCATAAAGGTCATCTAAGTTAGAATCTATTAGTCTATTGATTGTAAGATTAATAAAGTTCCAACCGCAAAATTAATTATTTTTTTCAAATTAATCGATTTTACCCTCTAAATCTAATAAAAAGGTATATTCCTTGGCTACCTCTTTGAGAGACTCAAACCTACCGGAAGCCCCACCATGACCCGCATCCATGTTAATATTGAACAATAAAATATTAGTGTCAGTTTTATGTGTTCTAAGCTTGGCAACCCACTTAGCTGGTTCCCAATATTGCACTTGGGAATCATGCAACCCTGTAATTACATACATATTGGGATAATCATGGGCGGTTACATTATCATAAGGTGAATATGATTTCATGTAGTCGTAGAATTCCTTTTCATTAGGATTGCCCCACTCATCATATTCTCCAGTTGTTAAAGGTATGGATTCGTCTAACATCGTTGTGACCACATCCACAAAAGGTACAGCTGCAATAATACCATTATATAATTCCGGTGCCATGTTTGCAATTGCCCCCATTAGCAAACCACCTGCAGATCCTCCTTCGGCATAAAGATGCTCCCTACTTGTAAATTTATTATCTATTAGAAATTTGGAGGCATCGATAAAATCCGTGAACGTATTTTTCTTTTTGAGCAATTTACCATCCTCGTACCATTTTCTGCCGAGGTATTCCCCTCCCCTGGCATGTACAATGCAATAAATGAAGCCCCTATCCAAAAGACTCAAGCGCACCGTGGAAAAATAGGGGTCCAACGTATAACCATAGGAGGCATAGGCATATTGTAACAACGGACTGGTACCATCCAATTTGGTATCCTTATGGTATACCATGGAAATAGGAATTTTAACCCCATCTTGGGCTGTGGCCCATACTCTTTTGGACCTATAATCCTCCTTATTGAACTTCCCCCCAAGAACTTCCTGTTCTTTTTTGACCACCTTCTCCTTTGTTCTCATATTAAAATCAATGATAGAACTAGGAGTGGTAAGAGCGTTGTACCCGTATCTTAATACTTCCGTATCAAAATCTGGATTTGTGCTCACATAAGCCGTATAGGTTTCGTTATCAAAGGGCAAATAGTAGCTTTCACTATTGTCCCATCTGGTAATCTTTAGATGATTGAGCCCGTTTTCACGCTCCGACAAAACGTAATAGTCCTTAAATATATCTACATCTTCCAGCAGTACATCATCCCTGTGAGGAATAAACTCCTTCCAATTTTTGGATAAGGTGTTCTCTTCTTCCACTTTCATCAATTTAAAATTGGTGGCCCCATCTTTATTAGTCATTACGTAAAAATAGTCTTCATAATGCGCAATGGAATACTCCAAACCCCTTTGCCTTGGGGAAAATACTTTAAATTTTGCAGTAGGGTCGTCGGCCTTCAAAAATCGGTATTCGGAAGTGAGTGTACTCGATGATCCTATGATAATATATTTCTTGGATTTGGATTTGTAAACGTAGGTATTGAAAGTTTCGTCCTCTTCATGAAACACCATAACATCACTTTCTGTAGGGGTTCCAAGCACATGCCTGTAGATTTTGTCGGATCGAAGGGTAACCGGATCCTTCTTGGCATAAAATAAGGTCTTATTATCGTTGGCCCAAACAGCCCCTCCTGTTGTATTTTCAATTTTATCGGGATAAATTTCACCTGTTTTTAGGTTCTTTATCCGTAATTGATATTGCCTCCTTGAAAAGGTGTCCACGCCAAAGGCCGCTAAAGTATTATCGGTGCTAATGGCCAATCCCCCTAAATTAAAATAATCATGTCCTTCCGCTAAAAGGTTACAGTCAAATATAATCTCTTCAGGGGCATCCTCTTTTCCTTTGCGTCTGGAATAAATGGGATAGTCCCTTGCCGTTTCATATCTTGTAAAATACCAGTAACCATTTTGCTTATATGGCACAGAAGAATCATCCTCTTTTATACGGGATTTCATTTCCTCAAAAAGAGTGGTTTGAAATTCTTTTGTATGGGCGGTATGTTCATTGTAATAGGCATTTTCCTGTTCTAGATAAGCTATAACCTCAGGATTCTCCCTATCGTTCAACCAATAATAGTTGTCTATTCTAACATCACCGTGTTTTACTAGTTCCGTTGGTATTTTCTTTGCGATTGGTGCTTTTATATCTACCATTTCTTTTCTGTTATTTTGACAAGAAGCTGCAAAGCTAAGACTTAATCAAAAAACTAATTCCTTTTTTTACAAGAGTCTCATAAAAATCATGTTTGTCCGAACAATTTAGTAATTTTGAATTCGAATAGAAAAAAAGAAATTATGTTTGGAGATTTAATGGGAATGATGGGAAAATTAAAAGAAACCCAAGAAAAAGTAAAGGCCACTAAAGAAAGGTTGAACCACGTTTCATTGGAAGAAAAATCGTCAGATGATCTTTTAAAAGTGACCATTACGGCCAATAGAAAAATAAAATCCATCCATATTGATGATAGCTTATTGGCAGATAAAGAACAATTGGAAGACTATCTCATCCTCACCTTGAACAAGGCAATAGAAAGGGCTACGGAAGTAAATGAAGCAGAGCTTGCGGCCGTTGCAAAAGAAGGTATGCCCAATATCCCAGGAATGGATGCTTTTCTTAAGTAAATATGGGCTCTAATTTACAACAAGCAACTTGTTCTCCTATTGAATAAAAAAAAGGGTTTTCCACTCATTTATAGTGTAAATCCCCTAGGATAGTTACTGACCAACATTCTTGGAACGGAATGAAAAAGAGTACGCTGGCTTAAGTAGCCTTGATGGTAAACTATCAGTAAACGATTCACTTCAAAGCATTTTCATGTAATGAAGTTATTTCCTAAAAGTTATTTGGATTGAAATAAAAGAATACAACCAAAAGTTTAGTATTTTTAGAAAAAAGCCAGAACGTACATGATAGAGATAAAGAAACATAATGAAAATGTGTACAGATTTAAGGTAAGTACTTCATCCGGAAATACAATTTTGGAAAGTATAGATTTCCCAAATAGAGAGGATATAAAGAAGTTGGTGACGGAGCTTCAAGAGTCCATTAATGAAAGAAAAATATTTGAACGAAAAACTGATCACAGCGGCAAATTTCTGTTCCATTTAAAAAACAAGGAAGGACAATTTATTGGCAGCAGTCAACTCTACAGTTCCGAGGCCGGAATGGAAAATGGCATCAAAAATTTAAAAACGTACTTTGATACCATCTCCAACGTGCCTGAGTTATAAACTTTTCAGAATCTTAAGAAATTCTTCATGTTGATTATCGGTATAATCCAAATGAGTCACAATTCGCAATTTCCCTTGACCCATTCCTATTAGTTGTACGTTTCTATCTTTTAGTTTTTGCACAAAAGTTTCAGCACTCATCAAGGTATCATCGATCTCAAAAATAATAATATTGGTTTCAATGGGCTCTACCTTTTTTATAAATGCCAATTGGTTGAGCAAATTACCAATTTCATTCGCTTTCTTATGGTCTTCTGCCAAGCGCTCCAGCTGGTGGTCTAGTGCGTAAATCCCTGCCGCTGCCAAAAAACCAGCTTGTCTCATTCCTCCACCCAATACTTTTCGAACTCTAATCGCTTTCTGAATAAGTGCGGCATCACCTACCAAAACAGAACCTACAGGACATCCCAGTCCTTTACTGAGACACACACTAATTGTATCGAACAGTTCCCCATATTGTTTGGGACTTTCATTTTTTGCTACCAATGCATTCCACAACCGGGCACCATCCAAATGATAGGCGAGCCCATTGGAATCACATACTTTTCTGATCTTCTGTAGTTCTTCGAAATCCCAGCAGGCACCTCCCCCTTTATTAGTAGTGTTCTCCACACAAACTAAGGTTGTTAAAGGGCTATGGTAAAAATCTGGAGGATTTATGGAAGCCTCTACTTGAGCAGCTGTCATCATACCCCTATGGCCATCTACCAACTTGCAGGACACGCCACTGTTAAAGCTAATGCCCCCGCCTTCATAATTGTAGATATGGGCATATTTATCGCAAATTAACTGTTCTGCAGGTTGTGTATGCAACTTTATGGCCGCCTGGTTGGTCATTGTGCCACTGGGAAAGTAAAGGGCTGCTTCCATTCCAAACATGGCCGCAACCTTTTCCTCCAAGGCATTGACCGAAGGATCTGCCTTAAAAACATCATCCCCTACTTTTGCGGACATCATAGCATCCAACATTCCAGGGGTGGGTTTTGTTACCGTATCACTTATCAAATTTATTTCCAAAATATCACTGTAATTTTAATTGGTATACTCCAGACAATCCATACCTATGGGCGATCCATCGGGGATTACTGGACTGGGTATCACTTTAAACTGTTCTGGGTGATTGTAGAAGTCATTGATCCTCCGAACCATTTCCCTACTGATGGCATCTTTGGATTTAGACACCATATCTGTTTTGATATCCATTAAAATAGAACTTGCAATGGCATTCACCTGTGGGTGCACCTTATCGTGGGAAGCTAAATTCATGATATGGAACAACACCCTAAAATTGATGGATTGTTGCACTTCATTTTCATAAGGATCCCTAGGATTATAGTTTATAGTGCCCTTTACCAAGTCATCCAAGACCTCTTTTAACCCCAAATTGGAAGGTTCCAAACTTTTCTGCTGAATAAGTCGGGATGCCCTTTCGGGATGCAACAACAGCTTCAATGTCATATCCGCTGCGGTCTCTGGAGCCGATATTGCATCAAAGGAAACACCTGTTTTACCCTTAAATGATTCCCTGGTCCTGTTGTAGCCAATGGCCCTGGGAGGAAATAAAGACAATTTATCCTTGGGAATAGCAATTTCTTGAGCGTCCAATGTTTTTAAGATACTCTTAAGGGCATTTTCCTGTACTTTTTTATCTACAGTTTCAACTGTTAATTGTCCATCACCTTTAACCGTATAATTATAATCCAACCCTCCTATGACCTTTGCTACAGCCTCTGTTTGATACCTATGGAAAAAATATAAGGGCACAAAAACATCCTCTAACACGGAATTTGGTTCGTTCTTTCTGATATTATCCATAGAAAAATTGGAGATGGCCACTTTTCTAACTTCTAACATCTCCTTTAATTCATCGCTGGCAGCTTTTCCGTTATCCCATAAATGCCCTAATATATGGGCCCCTCCTTCTGGTCTTGCATCCGAGTCTGAGATATATCGTAATCCTTTATTTTGTGCATTTGTCAATATAGCATTTAGTGCCTCCCTTTCATTACTTCCTTCCAATATTTGTGAATAGGAATAGGCAACCGTAACCTTATCCCATTCCCCTATCCCAGTGGCATAGGCCTTTGAAAAATCTATTTTCCCATTTTTAACTGAAAATTGAGGATGCGGATAATCCATTACCGAAGCTCTATTGTTGGTACTTGCCGCAAAATTATGTGAAAAACCAAGGGTGTGACCAATTTCATGTGCCGATAATTGCCTGATTCTGGCCAAAGAAAGGTCCAAAAGTTCTTGGTAATTGTCATCACGGTCCGCAAAAGGCCTGTCCATCAACGCTTGGGCAATTAGAAAATCCTGTCTAATACGCAAACTCCCTAGGCTCACATGTCCCTTCATAATTTCTCCCGTTCTTGGATCGGTTATGCTACTTCCGTAGCTCCATCCCCTTGTAGACCTATGTACCCATTGTATCACGTTATAACGGACGTCCAATGGATCGGCATCATCCGGAAGCATTTTCAATTGAAATGCGTCTTTATACCCAATAGCCTCAAAAGCTTGGTTCCACCATTTTCCACCCTCCAATAATGCAGATCGCACGGGCTCCGGGGTACCATTATCCAAATAGTATATAATGGGTTCCACAGCCTCACTCATGGTAGCTGAAGGATCTTTCTTCTCCAATCTATGGCGCGTAACAAACTGTTTTAAAATGGGTTCTTGAACTGGCGTGGCATAATCGTAATACGAAAAAGGATAGGACCCACTTCTTGGGTCAAATTCCCTCTTATTATAGCCATTGTCAGGCAACTCTATAAATGAGTGGTGCTGAGAAACAGTTACTATTCCGGTGTTTGGAGAAACATCTTTTAGGAGTTTAGCCTTTTCCGCTGCGACTCCAGTAAAGGTCAAAATAATATCCATTTCTACATTCTTGGGGAATGCTTTGGTACGGTCCATATCCATGGCGCTCTTACTTTTATCCAGACTGTAATTCCCTTGCTTTTTCTCCTTTAATTTTAAAGCTACGCCATGTACGTCCTGCATCAAAAAGTCGGTCATATCTATAATAAAACGACCCTCTTTTTCCTCTTCTATTTTAAATCCGAACAAAACCGACTTGGCAAATGCCTGCTCTATTGATTTTTTCTCCAAGCTATTCTCTGTGATGGCCCTATATTTTAGATTGGGCTGTACCAAAAGGAGCTTATTTCCTGCCCGTTTAAAGTATACTACCTGTTCATTGCCCAATTGGCCTCGATCCAAGCCTAAATCATTGCTCCCTATGCCACTACTAAGGGAATAGACATAGAGGAATTCTTTGTTCAATTCTTTTACCTCCATATAAACCTTATCATTCCCTTGATCGTAGTAGAAGGAAAAGAGGCCATCAAACTTCTTGAAATTTTTACTTTTTTCAGAAAATTGGGCAAATAACACGGTGATTGCCGTAAAGAAGACAACTGTAAAACTAAAGAGGTATTTCATAGGACTAAAAATTGAAGTTCTAAATTTATGTAAAATGCTTCAAACATTATTATCTATTGGTATTTTAAATTGAAATCGGTTTTTTGATAAAATCCAACTCCTCTTTTTATCTAATTAATAATTCTGAGGGCAATTGAACAAGTTTAAATATTCAATTGACTAAAATGCAGTATCTTATAGAAAATTTAGTATATGAGCTCGAATATTAAAAAACCCATTTTCTCCTCTTATATTAACAACCCCGACCTCTTTGATGAAGTATTTGACATCCATGGGAGCACTAAAAATGTTTACCAAAAGTTGTTTGAACTTTATGGGGATCACTCCATCTTGGATTATGTACAACTGAACAATAAGGCCAAGTCTTCCTTTTTTAATCAGGGGATTACATTCCAGACCTATGGGGAGCATGACACTAAGGAAAAAATATTTCCCTTTGATCTTTTTCCAAGAATAATAGATCCTGATGAATGGGATATTATAGAACGCGGTGCCATTCAAAGAAGCAAGGCATTAAATTTGTTTTTATGGGATATCTATCACGCTAAAAAAATCATCAAAGATGGTATTGTTCCCTTGGACCTTATAAGTTCTTCTGCCAATTACCTGCACCAAATGATAGGGGTAGATCCTCCTGGAGGTATTTATAACCATATATCAGGTACAGACATCATCAAACATTCTGATGGAGAATATTATGTGTTGGAGGACAATATTAGATGTCCTTCCGGTGTCAGTTATGTCATTTGTAACCGAACCGCCCTTAAAAGGGCACTATTTGGAGTATTTAATCATTATAAGACACATACTGTCACCAACTATGCAGAAAATCTGTTGGAAATATTGGAGAGTGTAAAACCTAAAGGTGTGGATATTCCCAATTGTGTGGTGATTACCCCCGGGATGTACAATTCTGCGTTCTATGAGCATTCCTATCTAGCGAAGGCCATGGGGGTGGAATTGGTAGAAGGAAGGGATCTCTTTGTAGAGAATGATTTTGTATACATGAAAACCATTCGTGGGCCCATCAAAGTAGACGTAATTTACCGAAGGGTAGATGACCAATTTCTAGATCCGTTAGAATTTAGGGCAGATTCCTCTTTAGGAGTCCCAGGTCTTTTCGCGGCCTATATAAAAGGGAATGTTTGTTTGGCAAATGCTCCGGGAACTGGAGTCGCAGATGATAAGGCGGTATATACCTATATGCCCCAGATCATTAAATATTACTTGGATGAAGTGCCAATTCTCAACAATGTGCACACCTATCACTGCAGTAGACCCGATGAACTAAAATATGTATTGGAACATATCCATGAATTGGTGGTAAAACCCGTAGATGAAGCAGGTGGGTATGGTATTTCTATTGGAAATAGGCTTACAAAGGAAGAAATAAAGGTAGTTCAAGAACAAATAAAGGAACACCCTAGAAAGTACATCGCCCAACCTATAATGTCCCTTTCCGTTCACCCAACATATATAGATGACAGTGAATCCTTTGAGCAGAGACACGTGGATTTAAGAACATTTACATTGCTGGGCAACAATAAAGAATTTGTCCTCAAAGGAGGACTTTCACGGGTTGCGCTTAAAAAAGGCAATCTAATTGTAAATTCTTCACAAGGGGGAGGATCTAAAGACACCTGGGTATTAAAAAAATAAAACCAACATATGTTAGCTAGAGTTGCGAATAATCTTTTCTGGATGGGCCGTTATATTGAGCGCGCCGAACACTTGGCCAGATATATAAACGTAAATTATTTTTCCTCCTTGGATGCACCCAACGAGCTATCCCAATCCAGACAGTTCGTATTGCGATCCATGATGTTTTTTGTTGGTGATCCAATTCAAGATAATACAGTAATGTTGGATGAGGAGGACGTTCTATATAATATTGGACTCAATCCAGATAAGCCCTACTCCATCATCAATAATGTGAAATTGGCAAGGGAAAATGCAAATAGCGCGCGAGATCTAATTTCCACAGAACTCTATGAGGCCATCAACAAATTCTACCATTTTGTAATCAGTTATTGTAAGGACGATTTCAAAAAAAAGGGATTGTACGATTTTACAATGAACATCGCGGAAATGACAGCTATTATGAGGGGTAAGATCAGGGGCACGCTGTTACATGATGAGGTATATGCAATTACCATGTTGGGCATCAACTTAGAAAGAGCCACCCAGGTAATAAGAATCATCAATTCCAAGTATAACGATGCCGTGCTGTCTAAAGGAAATTACGGTGACAAAATCAGCAATAGCTTTGAGTGGATAACCTTATTAAAATGTGTGGAATCTTACGATATGATGAGGCGATTCTATAAAAAGACCCCCGACAGTATTTGCACTTTGGAATTTTTAATTTTAAATCCAGATTGTCCTCGATCTGTTATCAACAGTATTAACCAAGTGTATAAGCATATCAAGGTACTGGACGAATCTAAGAATCCAGATAAAAATTCAACTGCTTTTTTAGTCAGTAAGGTAAAAGGGGAATATGAGTTTAAATATGCAGAAGAAATTGAGGAGGATATTCAAAGTTTCATTGAAAATATACTTAATAGCTTAGTACAAATAAGCCAAAAAATGGAAAATGAATTTTTTAACTATTGATTAATAATGCATTGACTTACTTTTGTCGACTCAAAACCATCAGATGTCCTTTGAATATACAGTTACCTATAAGGCAGAAAACAATTATGAGAACGCTGTGGATAACGCAGCTTGGCAATTCTTGATTGTGCCAGAAACGAACGATACCCAGAAATTGATCAAGGTAGAATTCGAAAACTCCCTCAATGCAAAATTTGAGTATTCTACCAATGGGCTTGGTTTTCAAACCATTAGGGTATCTCCTAATCAAAGCTTCCAAAGTATAAACTTCAAGGCCTCTTTTAAGTTGACCAAGAAAAGTTTAAATCCATTTGAACATATACCCGTTTTCAAAATAGCAGAAAATTACAAGGAAATAAAAAGCTTGGGCTTTAAGGCAGATTTTGAGCCCTATTTGCGTAAAACACCATATACCTTACTTCCAAAAGAAGTTGAGGATATCTTTAAATTTGATACTTCCGAAAGCATCTTTGAAAATCTACAGCAATTAAATCACTGGGTGTACCTTTATATCAATTTTAAAACTGGGGTCACCAATGTAGATACCAAATTGGAGGAGGTATTAAAGAATAAGAAAGGTGTATGTCAAGATTTTGCCCATCTTTTTTGTGCCCTGGCTAGGGCCAATGGTATTCCTGCCCGCTATGTCTCCGGTTATCTTCACCAAGGAATCGGTTATTTCGGGGATTCCCAAATGCACGCTTGGGCAGAGTGCTTTATTCCTGAAGCAGGGTGGATAGGGTTTGATCCTACCAATGATCTGTTGGTCAATGACAACCATATTAAAGTGGCCCATGGGAAGGATTATAACGACTGTTCTCCTTTAAAAGGTGTTGTTTATGCCTTAGGGAAGAATGAGACCATACATTCAGTGGAAGTACAGTCGCAACAATAAATAACCTTTCCTTTTTCCACAAAAATCAGAAAAAAGAACCCTATTTTTGAGTCAAATTATAGGATATGATAACTACAGACAATTATAAGAGTCTCATTGATCGCCTAGGTGCGTTAAGGAGGTATCTTTGACATAGATGCCAAGCTTGTCGAAATAGAAAACGAAGAAGAAAAAACCCTGGAACCTAATTTTTGGGACAACCCCCAAAAAGCCCAGGCCCATATGAAATTGATCCAATCCAAAAAACAATGGGTAGACGATTTCAATGAGGCGAAATCACTTTTAACCGATCTGGAGGTTCTCATAGAATTCCAAAAAGAAGGTGCAATTCCCGAAGAAGAGGTACAACAGCATTACGACAAAATAGTCGATGCTATTGAAAATCTCGAATTCAAGAACATGCTTTCCGATGAAGGAGATGATCTTAGCGCCGTCCTACAGATCACAGCTGGTGCCGGAGGTACCGAAAGTTGTGATTGGGCAGCTATGTTGATGCGCATGTATTTAATGTGGTGCGAAAAAAATGGGTACAAGGTTAAGGAAGTCAATTATCAAGAAGGGGATGTTGCCGGAATAAAAACGGTCACCCTGGAAATTGAGGGCGATTTTGCCTTTGGATGGTTAAAAGGAGAAAATGGGGTCCATAGATTGGTGCGTATTTCCCCATTTGACAGCAATGCCAAAAGGCACACCTCCTTTGCTTCTGTATATGTATACCCACTGGCCGATGATAGTATTGAAATAGACATCAATCCGGCCGACATTTCTTGGGCCTTTGCAAGATCAGGAGGTGCTGGGGGACAAAATGTAAACAAGGTAGAAACCAAAGCCATTTTAACCCACCACCCTACCGGAATTGTGGTCCATAACTCGGAAACAAGATCCCAATTGGAAAATAGGGAGAACGCTATGCGTCTGCTTAAATCCCAATTGTACGAAATTGAGTTGCGTAAAAGACAGGCTGCCCGGAATGAAATTGAAGCATCTAAAATGAAAATTGAATGGGGCTCACAGATTAGAAATTACGTGATGCACCCCTATAAACTGGTAAAAGACGTAAGGACGGGAGAGGAAACAGGAAATGTTGATGCCGTTATGGATGGTCATATTAATCAATTCCTAAAAGCCTTTCTCATGATGATGGGGCAAAAAGAGGAATCTGATTAATCTAAAACCAATTGTAAGGAAATTAAAATCAGGAAGACCACACTTAATCAATATCAGAGAAGTCCAACAAAATATTAAGTAATGATCAAAATTTATCATAATCCCAGATGTAAAAAGTCTAGGGAAGCATTAGACCTATTAAAAGATTCGGGCAAGGAGTACGAAGTTGTTAAATATTTGGAAGACATCCCTACCAAGGAGGAACTTAGGGAGGTACTAAACTGTCTCTCATTAAATGCGGAGCATTTGGTCCGAAAAAATGAACCTATTTGGAAAGAAAAGTTTAGAGGAAAACTACTTTCTGAAGAAGATATCATCAATGCAATGATTACCTATCCCAAACTTATAGAAAGACCCATTGTAATTGACGGGGGAAAGGCCATTATTGGGAGACCCCCAGAAAAAGTAAACGAACTGCTCTAATCTCCCTTTCTATTTCTGTTTAACGTTTTATTGTTATTCTTTAACAAACTTTAACGTCAAATTTTAGCCAAGCCGCTTTTGTTGAATGTTATTTAACATACATTTAACCAATGCGGCTTAAACCTTCCTGTATTTTTGGGCTCTAACCAATCATTAAAGCTATGAGCACCAAGAATACGTACATTTTCACGGCAATAATTTTACTTTTTTCTACCACCCTGATCCAGGCACAATTCGGTAATGGCAATGGGTATGGAAATAATGGATACGGCAGAAGACAAAGTAATATTCCACAATCCCAACAAGCACCTGAGAAAGCTGAGCCTTTAACAGCAGAGGAAATGGTAGAAACCCAGATGCCGGCAATTGCGGAGGCTTTGGAATTGAATGAATTTGAAAAGGCAGTTGTCAGCACTACCCTGATCAAATATATGAAGCAACGTATTGAGATTCAGATCTTACAATTGGAGACCGATAAAATGAGGGAAGCTTATGAAAAGATCAATTTGAACCAAGATGCAGAATTAAAAGCAGGCCTTCCTGCCGAAAAATACGAAGCTTTCTTAAACCTAAAGGAAGATGGTATCAGGAAAACAAAACGAAAAAAGAAAAAGAAAAACTAATATTTAAGTCGCTAACTACACTATGAAAAAACTAATACCGTTACTACTAATACTCACCACTTCCTTAACATTTGGCCAAAGACAACGAGGTTCATCAGAACTAGTTACCATATCTGGAACGGTATTGGATAAAGAATACAATGAACCCTTGGAATATGCAACTTTAATATTGCAAAGTGTTACTAATCCTGAGAAGGTCACCGGAGGAATAACTGATATCAATGGTAAGTTTAGTGTAGAGACAGAGCCGGGTTTATACAATATCCGATTGGAATATATATCCTACAATACTTTCCGCTTGGATAACCAAAGAATAACCTCTTCCAAAGATCTTGGAACCATAAAGTTGGGAATCAACGTAGAACAATTGGAAGCTGTGGAGGTTGTTGGAGAGAAAACAACGGTAGAGGTTAGACTTGACAAAAAGATCTACAATATTGGTAAGGACATCACTACTAGTGGTGCTACTGTAAGTGACGCTTTAAATAACGTTCCTTCGGTCAGCGTGGATGTTGAAGGCGCTATTAGCCTTCGAGGAAATGAAAACGTGCGCATTCTTATCAATGGAAGACCATCGGCCTTGGCGGGCTTTGGTTCTACGGATGCGTTGAGGCAACTACCTGCAGATGCCATAGATAAGGTAGAGGTCATTACAAGCCCTTCCGCAAGATATGATGCAGAGGGTACCGCTGGAATCTTAAACATCATCCTTAAAAAGGAGAAAACTCTTGGCTTTAATGGGTCCATCAATACCACTATAGGGTATCCCGCAGCCAGTCAAATTAGTTCTAACCTAAATCTGCGTACCGATAAGTTCAATATTTTTAATACGTTGGGTTTTAGTTATAGACAACCACCAGGAGGTGGATTCGCTGACAACACATATGCAAATGGGGATTTTGATAGAATCATAGAGGATAGGAACATTGAAAGGGAAAACCTTAGTTTTAATTTCAACATTGGAATGGAATACTTTCTCACAGATAAGTCTTCTATTACCGCTGGATATTTCGCTAGAATTTCTGATGGAACCGATGTTACTGAGAATTTAAGTAGACGCTTTGTAGGAACCGATATTGCCAGTAGAACAATTAGAACAGAAGAGGAGAATGAAGATGATAAGAGTAATCAAATATCTTTGAACTATATCAATAGATTAGATGATGATGGTCAAAAATTAACTGCAGATCTTCAATATTCTTTCGATAAAGAAGACATTTTTACAGTGATTCAGGAGAACAATACGTTTCCTAATAATGATTTATTAGCCTTTGAAAATATTACCGAAAAGGAAAAGCAGAAGGAATTTTTATTTCAAGCGGATTATGTCTTGCCTTTAGGAGATGCACAGTTTGAAGCTGGTTATCGCGGAAATTTTGAAGTGACTGATAATCCTTTTAAATTGGAAACTGAAGATTTGGAGACTGGGGAATTAGTGCTACGACAAGACAATAATTTTAAATATACAGAAAATGTAAACGCGCTTTATACCCAATATGGAAATAAGTATGGAAAATTCTCTTTTTTGGCCGGATTAAGATTAGAAAACACCCAATTAAAAGGAGAATTGACATCTTTTGATCTAGAGGCCTTACAGGAATCGATAGGAGAAGATATCGACCTTAATTTTGATAAAAACTATTTAGGTCTTTTCCCTACCCTTAACTTGATTTTCGAAATTGCTGAACGTGAAAACATTACCTTAGGGTATAACCGTAGAATCAACAGACCTAGAGGATGGTATATCAATCCTTTTCCATCACGATCCAGTAGGACGAATATTTTTCAAGGAAACCCAGATTTGGACCCTGCTTTTGCCAATGCCTATGACCTTGGTTATTTAAAGAGATGGGAGAAGCTGACCTTTACCTCATCTATTTACTATCAGAAAGAGACCAACTCTTTTGAAAGAGTTCAGGAAGAAACAGGAGAATTGACAGAAGATGGTATTAGGATTATTCGTACCGTACCTATTAACCTGTCTACCAATGAAAGGATTGGTGCAGAGGCAGGCGTACTTTATAATCCAACCAAATGGCTACGTTTAAACTATAGTTTCAATTTTTTCCAATTTTCAACCGAGGGAGCTTTCAACGGTGTGGATTATGGCGCGCAAAATACAAGCTGGTTTACCCGATTTAGTTCTAAGGTGACCTTACCCGGCAAATTAGAGTGGCAGACCAATGCCTTTTATTCTGGGCCTAGTAATAATGCCCAGACGACTAATGAAGGTATTTTTTCCTTGAATTTGGCCTTTAGTAAAGACATCATGGGCGATAAGGGAACGCTCGCCTTTAATGTGAGTGATCTATTGAACTCCAGAAAAAGAAGATCTTTTACAGAAACTGACTTTTTTACTTCAGACAGTGAGTTTCAATGGAGACAAAGGCAATTTAATTTATCTTTTGTATACCGTTTTAACCAGCCCAAGGATAAGCAAAATGGTAGAAGAGGAAGAACGGA
>JBFIGS010000009.1:0-26588 GCA_041602195.1 Sediminicola sp.
ATCCAAGTCTTCTTGCGACACCTTTTTGGTGGCATCAAATTTTTTGGTGGCATAACGCCAATTTAAACTGTCTATATAGGTACTCATTAGTATTACTGGTTTTAAATTAAAATTTATCTAATAGTTTATTTAATAATTTTAAATCCTCTTGCGTGAAATTTTTCACCACAGACATTTCGGATTGTTTCATGGCCTTATCCATATCCAACAAAGCCTCTTTACCTTCAGCGGTTATGTTGATCTCTACCTTACGTCTATTGCTCTCACAGGTAACTCGGTCTACATACCCTTTAGCAATCAACTTGTCCACCAACCTTGTGGTGTTGCTCATTTTGGTAACCATTCTTTCATTTAAAGTAGAAAGATTGGCAGGTTTGTCTTTTTGGCCCCTAAGGATTCTCAATACATTAAATTGTTGAAGCGATACTTCATACGGTTTGAGGGCATTGGAAATAACCTCATTTATTTTGTGCTCTACCAAGCTCAAATGGATAAGGGTTCTGCTTTCCAATGGAATAGTCTTCTCCGTTTTTATGATCTCTTCTACATTCATGTTAATACAACAATTGTATATACAAATGTATGTTGATTTTTCAATTCTGCAACAGGGACCGCTATAATATTTTGTTAAACTTAATGGGGATTTGATAAGTGGGGGATTGCCAATTATTACCGAAAAAGACTTATTTTTGGTCCATAAAATTGAAAAAATGGCAAATTTATCACAAGAAGAGTGGAGTTCTCAGTTAGAACAAGACGATAACGCATTTATTTTGGATGTTCGTACCCCCGAAGAGGTTGAAGAAGGATATATCCCAGGTTCTATGAATATAGACATCTATTTAGGGCAAGAATTTTTAGAGGAATTGGAGAAATTGGACAAATCGAAAAATTATTATGTGTATTGCAGGTCTGGAAATAGGAGCGGACAAGCATGTGCCATAATGAACAATGCAGGTTTTAAAAACGCCTATAATCTAGAAGGTGGATTTATGAAGTGGGAAGGTGCAGTCGTAGATTAAAGATATTTTTTAAATTATAGGGCCCCGCCAAGTATAGATATTTTTCTGTATTTGGCGGGATTTTTTTATCTTGGTGAGATGCGAGAAGATTTGTTGCATTTTATCTGGAAGTACAAAAAACTGCTAGGCCAAGATTTAAAGACGGTTGACGGAGAATCCATTATTGTAAAAGATTACGGAAGGCACAATCAATTGGCAGGTCCGGATTTCTTCAATGCCCAGATTAAAATTGCAGGGCAATTGTGGGCGGGAAATGTGGAAATCCATCTTCGCTCTTCGGATTGGTATGCTCATCATCACGAAACGGATGAAAAGTACAATACGGTAATACTTCATGTAGTTTGGGAAGACGATGCCCGTATATTTAGAACCGATAATACCAAGGTTCCTACCCTTCAATTAAAGGATTATATCCCACAATCATTGCTGGATTCCTACTCTGAACTATTTTCCAAGAAAAGAACGTCATTTCTTAATTGCGGGGGAAACATAAGGGAATTTGATGATTTTAAATTTAAAAATTGGCTGGAGCGCCTCTATTTTGATCGTTTAGAAACAAGGTCCGTTTTAATTGAACAGATGCTCAAGGAACATAATCATGATTGGGAGCAGGTCCTTTTTTTATTGCTCATGAAAAGTTTTGGTACAAAAATCAATGGAGAAGCTTTTTTTGAAATAGGAAAAGCGATTCCTTTTCCAATAATCAGAAAATTGAACAAGGATGCCATTTTGCTAGAAAGTCTTTTAATGGGTGCTGCCGGATTCTTGGAAGACGACTCCATATTGGATGAACATTATCTCACCCTTAAAAAGGAGTATAATTATCTTGCCGTTAAATATTCATTAGCGGGAACTACACTATTAAAACCAGACTTTTTTAAACTACGTCCCCATAATTTTCCTACCATCAGGTTATCCCAAGTTGCTGCGCTATACGGTAACCAAGAACATCTTTTCAGCAAACTGATGGAGGCTAAAACCATTAATGAAATTTATGATGTGTTCACGGTTACTGCCAGCCCGTATTGGACAGCCCATTTCACTTTTGGCAAGGAATCCAAAAAGCAAGTGAAAAAATTGTCAAACTCCTTTGTAGATTTAATCATTGTCAATGCTCTTCTGCCCCTGAAATTTTGTTATGATCGGTCAAAAGGAAAGCTAGGTTCCAATATCATCATGGATCTTGCAACAGCATTGAAACCTGAAGAGAATTCGGTTATTTCTAACTTTCAGGATCTTGGGGTGTCCTGTGATAGTAGTATGGAGGGGCAAGGTCTATTGCAGTTGTACAATTTCTTTTGCACCAAAAATAAATGTCTTCAATGTCCCGTAGGTATTAGTATATTGGGCAGAAATAATTAATTTTAGACCATGGATTCTTTCTATCGTTTATTGTACTACCTTCAAAAAAGGGGATTTGAGGTATGTCGTCGCATTGCGGAACGCTTGGGAATAAGGGCTCGTGTTGTAAGGACTACGTTTATTTACCTAACCTTTGTCACCTTAGGTTTTGGATTTGCAGTTTATCTATTTCTCGCTTTTTGGCTAAAAATAAAGGATTTGTTATACACCAAGCGCACCTCTGTATTTGATCTATAACTATGATAAAACTTTTTCGTTCTAAAATATATTTGGCCTTGGTAATGGTATTGGGTGTATTGGCCATTGGAATATTTGGGTATAGGTATTTATCTGAATACAGTTGGCTGGATGCCTTTTACATGACGGTCATTACCGTAACTACAGTGGGTTTTTCAGAAGTGAAGCCTTTGGATACGGTAGCCAAGATATTTACCGTCTTTTTGATCATTGCCAGTGTTTTTATATTTGCATTTGCCATTTCCGTTATTACAGAATACATTTTAGGGAGAAATTCCCTTCAACTTTTAAAAAAGAAAAAAGTGAAACAAAAAATCAATAGTTTGTCCAAGCATGTCATTGTCTGTGGTTTTGGTAGAAATGGGATGCAAGCCACAGAGCGACTTAGCGTTTTTAACAGACCATTTGTTGTAGTTGAGAAGGATAAGGAGGTAATAGAGAAATATGAAAACGACATTTTGTTTGTAGAGGGAGATGCCATTGACGATGAAGTATTGAAAGAGGCCGGTGTTGAGAAGGCGCAATATTTAATTGCTGCAATGCCAGATGATGCTGCAAACTTATTCGTGGTGCTCTCGGCAAGGCAACTGAACAAAAAATTATTCATCATTAGTCGCGCTTCCTTGGCGACCTCTCAAAAGAAGTTGCAATTGGCGGGTGCGGATAAGGTGATCATGCCCGATAAGATAGGTGGGGATCATATGGCTTCTTTGGTAGTGATGCCAGATTTGATCACTTTTATGGATAAATTGTCCATGGAAGGGGAGCATACAACCAATTTGGAGGAGATCGCCATTGAGGACTTTACAAATGATGTAAATTGTAGTTCCCTAAGGGATCTGGACTTGCGAAGGAAAACGGGATGTACCATTATAGGGTATATTGAACCCAATGGTAATTATATCATCAACCCCGAAGCAGATTTGCAGATGCAGCCCAAAAGCAAGGTGATTGTATTGGGCCGACCCGAGCAAATTAAGAAATTGAACGAAATGTTCCACATTGACTGATGATATTTCAATATAATACTTGATTCCGAAGATTTTTTTTAAGATATTGCCGAGCGTTAATCAAATCATACCAACATAAATTTCTTATGAAGAAATATATATCTTCCATTTTTATGCTGCTGTCCTTAGCAGTTTTTTCCCAAGAATTAACAGTATCCGAAAAACTTATCAACCCATCAAAAAGGATCAATGATGGTGTTATTGAACTTGAGGTAGAGGGAGGAACAGCCCCATATACCTACAAATGGAGTAATCAGGCTACCCCTTTGTCTTCCAATAGAGCAAGTGACTTGGTAGAAGGTCTGGAATATGCTGTAACCATAACAGATGCCAATGGGATGTCTGTTTCGAAAACATATAAAGTTCCAACAGAAGAAATCACAGAAGTATTCAATGGAGCAATGACCCCTGCAGTAAGTGCATTGGGATCTGTACTGTTCTGGGATCCTTTTGCCGCTATTGGAATTTATGACCCAGTGATATATGCCGATGTAAAACGAATTGGAGCTCCAGGCTGGTCTCCAGAAGCGGATGATAAATACGTACTTCAGAAATGGTTAAAGCCTGAAGGGGCCAAAGTAAAAGAGGGTGATGCCATCGCTATTGTCGCCAGAAATGGAGGAGTTACGGAAACGGTAAATTCTCCTGTTGATGGAAGCCTGAAATATTTGGTAAAAGAAGGTGGGGTAATTTACGATTCCAATAATCAGCAGGATGTGATAGAACAAGGAGCCCATTTTTTGGCATCCATTAAATATGACAGTCCGGAAATTATAAGACATCCAAATGGAGATCCGCAAGAAAAAGGAATTCCTTTTATAGTAATATGGTTGGTATTGGGTGCATTGTTCTTTACCATAAGAATGGGCTTTATCAACATCAAGGGCTTTGGACATTCTTTGGATTTGGCCAAAGGGAAGTATGATGATCCTGATGCTCCAGGACAAGTAACCCATTTTCAGGCTTTGGCCACGGCAGTATCCGGTACTGTTGGATTGGGTAATATTGCTGGGGTAGGTGTTGCAGTATCTTTAGGGGGTGCTGGAGCTACCTTCTGGATGATCGTTTGTGGATTATTGGGAATGTCTTCAAAATTTGTAGAGTGTACCCTAGGGGTTAAATATAGGAACATCCTTCCTGACGGACGTGTTTTTGGTGGACCAATGAACTATTTGAGATATGGTCTAGAGAAAAGAAACATGAAAGGTTTTGGAAAAGTATTGGCGGGATTATTTGCGGTCTTGGCCGTGGGGGCTTCCTTTGGTGGAGGTAACATGTTCCAAGCCAACCAGTCATTTGAACAATTATCCGGTCAATTCCCGGCACTTGTAGGAAATGGATTTTGGTTTGGGGTAATAACAGCCGTTCTTGTAGGTGTTGTAATTATTGGGGGGATCAATAGTATTGCCCAAGTAACAGGTAGGGTAGTGCCAATCATGGCCTCCGTTTACATTGTTGCAGCCTTGGCGGTAATCATAATGAACATAGAAAATATTGGACCTGCATTTTCTGCGATTGTTGATGGAGCTTTCAGTCCAAGTGCGCTTAAGGGAGGGGTTGTCGGAGTTTTGATCGTAGGATTCCAACGAGCGGCCTTCTCCAACGAAGCAGGGGTAGGTTCTGCAGCTATTGCCCATAGTACGGCCAAGACAAACCATCCGCCTTCGGAAGGATTTGTAGCGCTTTTGGAACCTTTCATAGATACTGTAGTTGTATGTACCCTAACTGCGTTGGTGCTTATTTTTACTGGGATGCATGAAGTAGAAGGTATGGCCGGAGCCCAATTGACATCTGATGCCTTTGGAAGCCAAATTTCCTGGTTCCCTTATGTATTGGCCTTGGCAGTTTTCCTATTTGCTTTTTCCACTATGATCTCATGGTCGTATTACGGAATGAGAGCTTGGACCTATTTATTTGGTAAGAGCAAAAAAACAGAGTATGCCTACAAAATGTTATTCTTGGTATTTGTGGTCATTGGTGCTTCTGTGAGTTTGGGAGCAGTATTGGATTTTTCAGATATGATGATCTTGGCTATGTCCTTTCCTAATATTATAGGATTGTATATCATGTCCGGAGAAGTGAAAACCGATCTGAACAAATATTGGGCAGATCTAAAAGACAACAAACTGTTCAAAAAAACAAGAGGTTAAGTAAAATATAATACTTTTTTGAAGGTCCCGTTTAAGTTGTTTTACGAGCAATTTAAACGGGATTTTCTGTTTAAATTATTTCCGTTGAGATGTTCTTTTTTTTACGATATTTCGTGCCGGTTGAATAGATCTTAAATTCAACCATTACATCATGGCAAAAACATCAGATTCTTGGGGCTCCAGGATGGGGCTAATTTTGGCAATGGCAGGTAATGCCGTAGGATTGGGTAACTTCCTTCGCTTTCCGGTTCAAGCAGTACAAAATGGAGGGGGAGCATTCATCATTCCATATTTGGTTTGTTTCTTATTAATGGGGATACCCTTATTGTTTATAGAGTGGTCCTCTGGCCGTTATGGCGGTAAGTTTGGAAACCATAGCACGCCCTATATTTTCGACTCCATGGTCAAGGGAAGGATCTTAAAATATATTGGGGTTTTTGGCATTTTTACCAACTTGGCCATTGTGGCTTATTATGCCTTTATAGAATCCTGGACCTTGTCCTATGTCTACCATTCCATCGCAGGCACATTTGGAGGGATGTCCCAAGGGGAAGTCGCCGGATTTTTTAACTCCTATGTTGATGTGGGTGTGAGTACAACGGGGATTCCGTTTGAAGCCATCGTGTTTTATGTGCTCTGCTTGGCCTTGAATACCTTCATCCTTTCCAAGGGATTGGGTGGGGTAGAAAAGGTGGCCAAAATAGGGATGCCCCTTTTAATTTTGTTTGGAGTGTTTCTTGCCATCCGCGGTTATACGCTTGGTACGAGTGGTGCTTCTGATCTTTTTCCCGATGCCAATGCCTGGGACGGGTTAAACTTTCTTTGGACCCCACAATACGATACCTTGTTGAATCCTAAGGTTTGGTTGGCGGCCGCCGGCCAAATTTTCTTTACGCTATCAGTTGGTATGGGAACCATTCACTGTTATGCATCCTATGTTAAAAGTAAGGACGATATCGCATTAAATGCCGTATCTGCAGGCTTCATGAACGGTTTTGTGGAAGTGGTGCTTGGTAGCGCTATAGTTATTCCAATTGCTGCGGGATATCTTGGATTGGATTGGGTAATCAATAATGCGGGTTTTGGGATGGCATTTCAGACCATGCCGTATCTCTTTCAGCAGTGGGGACCAATTTTGGCGGCGGTAGCTGGGGTAATGTGGTTTGGCTTGTTGTTTTTTGCTGGTATTACCAGTTCTTTGGCTATGGGAACACCATGGATCGGGTTTATGAGGGACGAGTTTGGTTGGGGCCAGAAAAGAGGCGCTTGGTCTTTTGGGGCTTTGGCCCTATTGATGGGGTTGCCCACCGTATTCTTTTTTCAAGAGGGCGTGTTTGACGATTATGATTATTGTGGAGGTACCGTTAGTTTGGTGGTATTTGCCTTTTTTGAAGTAATTCTTTTTGCCTGGATCTTTGGTATGGAAAAAGGGTGGAAGGAAATAAACATAGGGGCCGATATAAAGATTCCTTTGGTCTATAAATTTATCATCAAATTTATAACCCCTGTATTGTTGGGTTGGGTCTTTTTGGCCAGTATTCCCAGCATGGTAGATAACATTCTTCACAAGGATACGTACAACAACACTTCGTTTGCAAACGAGTATTATGCTGAAAAGTTCAATGGTGATGGATCTTCATTGGGAACTGTGGATGAAGTGGAGCCACAGCAGGTTAAATTTTCTTTTGAAAACACCAGAAAACGGTTTGACAAAGTAAAGGAGGTCTCTTTTGAGGAGAAATTTATCGATTATAAAACATATTCCTTCAAGGATGACCAGAGCGTCATTGTAAAAGTAGGAGATGTAGTAAGGCCAGGGGATGTGATTGCCAAGGGCTCGTTCATCAATAAAGTATTTTATAAAAACATTGGCAGATGTATGTTGCTTGCCATGTTTGCATTTATAGCATTTTTAGTATATTTAGCTTATAACAAACGCAGAAGAGAGGGGAGGGCCACATTATGAACACGTCAGCTTTAATTGTTATGTTTTTAGCCCAAGGAATTGTAATATTCTTTGCTGGATATTTTTTTTACAAAGTATTGACAACTCCTCCTAAGCCAGAGCCGGATTCATATTCCGATAATGACGATATGGTGATCAGACAAGAAGAATAAGGTATACAATTTGAGAAATAAAGATAGGACATCCCATTTTAGGTTCAATAAAAAGGAACGGAATGGGATGTTCTTTTTACTTGCTATAATCATAGTGTTGCAAGTAGGCTATTTCTATCTCAAAATTTACCCTGCCTCTCACGAAAGCTCTCTTGTAATGGATAGGGATTTTCAAGAAAAAATCGAGGCCTTAAGGTCTAATCAGGATACCTTGCGTATCTATCCCTTTAATCCGAACTTCATCAGTGACCATAAGGGCTATGTTCTGGGTATGAGCGTTAAAGAAATTGACCGGCTTCACGCTTTTAGGGCACAGGGCAAGTTTGTCAATTCGATTACTGATTTTCAAGAAGTAACTCAAATTGGTGATTCGTTGTTGTCCCAAATTTCTCCCTACTTTAAGTTTCCGGAATGGACCAGGAAAACAACAGCCACCCTACCGTCCGTCAAAAGGAGCCGGGAGGTAGCTTCCAATTCCAATAGGGCTATCACGGTAATGGATCTCAACACGGTTTCGGCCGAAGAATTAAGACGAGTACATGGTGTAGGGGAAAAGCTCTCCGCACGTATCATAAAATTTAGGGATCGTTTAGGCGGCTTTTTGGAGGAAGGCCAATTGTATCATGTTTATGGCCTTGAGCGTGAAGTGGCGGATCGGGTTTTGGCCAAGTTTAGGCTATTGAGCAAACCGGATATCCCAAAAATTAATATCAATACTGCCTCCAGTGATGAGTTGGCCCAATTGATTTATATTCCCTTTAAGTTGTCCAGGGCCATAGTGGCTTATCGGGAAGAAAATGGAGGTATCACGAGTTTTGAGGAATTAACAGAAATACAAGGTTTTCCTGCGGATAAGATTGATATAATTAAATTATATTTGTCATTATAAAAAAAAAGATATGCAAAGTATGTACTTCACTGAAGAACATCAACTATTTAGGCAGAGCCTAAAAGATTTTTTACAAAAAGAAGTTGTCCCCCACATAGATAAATGGGAAGAAAGCGGAACCATTGAAAGGTTTATTTGGAAGAAATTTGGCGACATGGGCTACTTTGGTCTCGCCACCCCAGAAAAGGATGGGGGATTAGGGTTGGACCTGTTTTATACTGTTATTTTATTGGAAGAATTGCAAAAGGTAAATTCAGGAGGGTTTGCAGCGGCTATTTGGGCACATGCTTATTTGGCCATGACCCACTTGAACAAGGAAGCAGATGCCTATATCAAGGAAAAGTATTTGAGACCAAGTGTTGATGGAGATAAAATTGGCTGTTTGTGCATTACAGAGCCATTTGGTGGAAGTGATGTTGCTGCGATGCGTTCAACGGCTGTTAGGGAGGGTGATCATTATATTTTAAATGGCTCCAAAACGTTCATTACCAATGGAGTTTATGCAGACTATATGATCGTTGCTGCAAAAACTAACCCTTCTCTTGGTAATAAAGGAATTAGCATTTTTGTTGTGGACAGGCAGAGCGAAGGGGTCACTGCCAGCAAATTGAATAAATTAGGTTGGCGAGCTTCGGATACGGCCGAAATAGCTTTTGATGATGTAAAAATACCAGTTGAGAACCTCATGGGAGAGGAAGGTATGGGATTTTCTTATATCATGGAGCATTTTGCATTGGAGCGTTTGATAATGGGTATCAATGCCCACGCAAGATCAGAACATGCGTTGGAATATACGTTAAATTATATGTCAGAGAGAGAAGCTTTCGGAAAATCGATAAACAAATTCCAGGCTTTAAGACATAGAATAGCAGACTTGTATGGAGATATAGACATGTGCAAGGAATATAATTATTCTGTCGCCTATCGTCTGGATAAAGGGCAATATGTTGTCAAGGAAGCTACGATTTCTAAATTGAAATCCACTAAAATGGCCGATGAGGTCGCCACTGAATGTTTACAATTTCTAGGAGGTTATGGGTATATAGAAGATTATCCAATGGCCCGTAATTTCAGGGATAGTAGATTAGGACCAATTGGTGGCGGAACGTCCGAAATACTTAGGGAAATTATCGCTAAAATGGTTATAGATAAAAAGGAATATAAGCCTGCTACCGTGTAATGGTTATTTTTATTTGGAATTAGGTTGTCCAATTGAATTTAGTTACTATATTTGCAGTCGTAAAAATCACAAAAGAGAGGAGGTTAAAGCTTATGTTAATTATACCAATTAAAGAAGGAGAGAATATAGATAGGCCGCTAAAGCGTTTCAAGCGAAAGTTTGATAAAACTGGTACTATGCGTCAATTGCGAAAGCGTCAGGCGTTCAGTAAGCCTTCTGTAGAGCGTAGAGCTCAAGTTCAAAAAGCACAATATATCCAAGGTCTTAGAGATCAAGAAGAGATATAGTTCCTTGGAACCAGATATAAGAGAATCCTGCCTATGGCGGGATTCTCTTTTTTTATGCCCAATCCTGTCATTAAAATAGTAACTTAGCTATTAAAGCTGGCCTATGTCTATTCCGTCTTTTTTGTCCTACCTTTCCTTGGAACGGAAATACTCTCCCCATACAGTTACTGCATATAAGGCCGATTTGGAGGAGTGGGCGTTGTTTTGTTCTGAAGAGTTTTCATTAAAAGACATCGATAGCGCTAATTACAGCCTCATTAGGAGTTGGATTGTGCAATTGGTGGACTCCAAGGTGTCCAACAGAACGATCAATAGAAAAATAGCCGCTGTAAAGGCCTATTATAAATTTTTGCTGCGCATTGGACAAATAGCTGCCAATCCGCTGGCGAAGCATACCGCATTAAAAACGACAAAAAAAGTAGAGATACCATTTTCCGAATTGGAAATGGAAGCCGTGCTGCAGCAAATAACATATGCCGATGATTTTGAAGGGGCAAGGGATAAGTTGATCGTGGCCCTATTGTATACCACAGGGATGCGCAGGGCGGAAATGATCAATTTAAAGATGGGCAATGTGGATTTTTCCAGTATGACCCTAAAGGTTTTGGGGAAGCGCAATAAAGAGCGTATCCTGCCTTTGTTATCTTCCACAAAGGAGTTGTTCGATCAGTATTTTGTGTATAGGGATGCCTTGGAAACTATTGAAGATGGGGAATTTGTCTTTTTGTCAAAGGCAGGCAATAAAATATATGAAACGCTTGTTTATAGAATTATAAATCGGTATTTTAGTGAAGTGTCCTCCAAGGTAAAGAAGAGCCCGCATATACTAAGACACACATTTGCGACTCACTTGCTCAACAAGGGTGCGGATTTAAATTCGGTCAAAGAATTGTTGGGTCATTCAAGTTTAGCCTCTACGCAAGTTTACACCCATAATAGCATTGCCGAACTTAAAAAAGTACATTCTGCTTCCCATCCAAGGAATAAGGAATAGCACTCGATTCTTTTTTTAATGTTTAATTTTTAAAATTTCAGCCTATGAAAGTAAATGTTCAATCCGTTAATTTCAATGCGGAAGGAAAGCTAATCGACTTTGTTCAGTCCAGATTGAACAAGTTAGATCAATTTTACGATAAGATCATCAGTTCTGATGTCTACCTTAAGGTGGAGAATACAAGTTCCAAAGAAAATAAAATTGTGGAGATTAAGGTACATGTTCCCAAAGATCAATTTATAATAAAAAAGCAGTGTAAATCCTTCGAAGAGGCTGTGGATGTGGCATCTAGTTCGCTGGAAAGAAAATTGGTGAAACGCAAGGAAAAATTAAAAGCACAAGTTTGATTAAAATTATTTAAAAAATGTTTTGAATAATTAAAAAAACGTATACATTTGCAGTCCGTTAGAAATAGCGGACTTTTTTGTGAAAGAAAAAGGAAGTAAAAAGGCCGATGTAGCTCAGCTGGCTAGAGCAGCTGATTTGTAATCAGCAGGTCGTGGGTTCGAGTCCCTCTATCGGCTCTTAAGTTCTTAAAATATTGGTTTGGGGAGATACTCAAGCGGCCAACGAGGGCAGACTGTAAATCTGCTGACTACGTCTTCGCAGGTTCGAATCCTGCTCTCCCCACAAAAAGGCTTAAAGGGTCTTTGTATGAAAATACAGAACGTTTGTTTTTGAAATTATGAAATAAATTTTTAGGTTTGCCTAAAAATTAAAATGCGGGAGTAGCTCAGTTGGTAGAGCGTCAGCCTTCCAAGCTGAATGTCGCCGGTTCGAACCCGGTCTCCCGCTCTAAATTTTAATTGCAAATAGCTCCTTTACTGGGGCTTTAGGCAATTGGGATTAAATGGACGAAATATTGAATATTTTGTTCAGAGCGAAGTCGGGGTTAAACCCGTCAACGCTTTACTTTGAGTTTATGGTTATAGTTTTAGGTTTTAGTTATAACTGGCTATAAAACTTAAAGACGCCGGTGTAGCTCAGGGGTAGAGCGTTTCCTTGGTAAGGAAGAGGTCATGAGTTCAAATCTCATCATTGGCTCATTCAAGGCATAATTTGTACACTAATATAAACTAAGATTAAAATTCATTAAACATGGCAAAGGAAACTTTTGATCGTTCCAAACCGCACTTAAATATAGGTACTATTGGACACGTAGATCACGGTAAAACTACATTAACTGCTGCTATTACAACTGTTTTGGCAAATGCAGGTCTTTCTGAAATGAGAAGTTTCGATTCTATCGATAACGCTCCTGAAGAAAAAGAAAGAGGTATTACTATCAACACATCACACGTAGAATATTCAACTGCAAACCGTCATTACGCTCACGTTGACTGTCCTGGTCACGCGGATTACGTAAAGAACATGGTTACTGGTGCTGCCCAAATGGACGGTGCTATATTGGTTGTTGCCGCTACAGATGGTCCAATGCCACAAACTCGTGAGCACATCCTTTTGGGTCGCCAGGTAGGTATTCCAAGAATTGTTGTATTCATGAACAAAGTGGATATGGTTGATGATGAGGAATTATTGGAGCTTGTTGAGATGGAAGTACGTGAATTGCTTTCTTTCTACGACTATGATGGTGACAATGGACCTGTAATCGCTGGTTCTGCATTAGGTGCACTTAACGGTGAGCAAAAATGGGTTGATACAGTAATGTCTTTGATGGAAGCTGTTGATAACTGGATTGAATTGCCAGAAAGAGATGTTGATAAGCCTTTCTTGATGCCTGTTGAAGATGTATTTACAATTACTGGTCGTGGAACTGTTGCTACAGGTCGTATCGAAACAGGAGTTGCAAACACTGGAGATCCAGTAGAGATCATCGGAATGGGAGCTGAAAAATTGAATTCAACTGTTACTGGAGTAGAGATGTTCCGTAAGATCTTGGATAGAGGAGAAGCTGGTGATAACGTAGGTATCTTGTTAAGAGGTATTGAAAAATCACAGATCAAAAGAGGAATGGTTATCTGTAAGCCAGGTTCTGTTAAGCCACATGCTAAATTCAAAGCAGAGGTTTACGTTCTTAAAAAAGAAGAAGGTGGTCGTCACACACCATTCCATAACAACTACCGTCCACAGTTCTACGTAAGAACCACTGACGTAACAGGAACTATCAATCTTCCTGATGGTGTTGAAATGGTAATGCCAGGTGATAACTTAACTATTACTGTTGATTTATTGTCTCCGATCGCATTGAGTGTTGGTCTACGTTTCGCAATTCGTGAAGGTGGTAGAACAGTAGGTGCTGGTCAGGTTACTGAGATTTTAGATTAATCACATTATAAATATTGCACTGAGGGTGTCCTACTATGTGGGATACCTTTCAGTGTAAATATAAACGGGTGTAGCTCAGTTGGTAGAGCACTGGTCTCCAAAACCAGGTGTCGGGAGTTCGAGTCTCTCCTCCCGTGCTAATGTTAAAAGGGAAAGTCTTTAATGTCGGTCCCAATTTGGAAAATTAAACGAGTGGGATAGGGTCTAAGAAATAGTTCATTATTAAGTCCTATTTTTTTTCCCGAATCATAAAGAATGAAGTTGATAAACAGCCATTCTTTTTAAAACTATAGAAAACCTTTCACAGCATGTTGACTTATATTAAGGAATCCGTTGAAGAGCTTAAAAACAATGTTACCCTGCCTCCAAGGGCTGAGTCATCAAATTTGATGGTAATAGTAGCAGTGTTTTCAATTATTTTTGCATTGGCTACATGGGGTGTTGACAGTCTTTTTGGAGAATTGATCCAATTGTATTTTACTAAAATAATCAACTAAGCCATACCTATGTCGGAAGTATTAGATAAAAAATGGTATGTAGTTAGGGCTGTTAGTGGTCAGGAGAACAAGATAAAAGGCTATATCGAAGCAGAGGTTGCGAGACTTGGTTTTGAGGATTACCTGGAAGAGGTTCTTGTGCCTACTGAAAAGGTAGTTCAAATAAGAAATGGTAAGAAAATAAACAAGGAGAGAGTTTATTTTCCTGGTTACATCATGATCAAAGCCAACTTAGGTGGAGAGATGATACATATTATACGTTCAATTACGAACGTAATAGGATTTTTGGGTGAAACAAAAGGAGGAGATCCTGTGCCACTTAGAAAATCTGAGGTGAACAGAATGTTAGGAAAAGTGGATGAGTTGGCCGTTACAACGGACAGCGTAGCTATTCCTTTTGTTTTGGGTGAAACAATAAAGGTTATAGACGGACCTTTCAATGGTTTTAACGGTACCGTAGAAAAGATAAATGAAGAAAAGCGTAAGCTAGAGGTGATGGTGAAGATTTTCGGAAGAAAAACTCCATTGGAGCTTAGCTATATGCAAGTAGAAAAAGTATAAGTAAGAATTGTTACATATATAAAGTAGTGTCGCTTCCAAAAAGACACGCTTTCAATTTAATTTTAAACAATGGCAAAAGAAGTAAGTAAAGTAGTTAAACTACAAGTTAGGGGAGGTGCAGCGAATCCGTCGCCACCGGTTGGACCCGCTTTAGGTGCTGCCGGCGTTAACATCATGGAATTCTGTAAGCAGTTTAATGCGCGTACACAGGATAAACCAGGCAAAGTATTGCCAGTTGTTATCACGGTATTTAAGGACAAGTCATTTGACTTCGTTGTTAAGACACCGCCAGCGGCAATTCAACTTATGGAAGCAGCTAAGATTAAAAAAGGATCTGGCGAACCTAACAGAAACAAAGTGGCTAGCGTTACCTGGGAACAGATAAGAGCTATAGCCGATGACAAAATGGTGGATTTAAATGCCTTTACCTCAGAAGCAGCTATGACAATGGTTGCGGGTACGGCTAGATCTATGGGTTTAAAAGTTTCAGGGACCAAACCTTTTTAAAATCTTAAAAGCAATTTAGAATGGCAAAATTAACGAAAAAGCAGAAAGAAGCGCTTTCTAAGGTAGATAGAAACAAACTATATTCCTTGATGGAAGCTTCAGCTTTAGTAAAAGAGATAACAAACGTAAAATTCGACGCGTCTGTTGATATCGCTGTAAGATTGGGTGTAGATCCAAGAAAAGCGAATCAAATGGTACGTGGTGTTGTTACCCTTCCTCACGGAACAGGTAAGGACGTTAAGGTTTTAGCGTTGGTAACCCCGGATAAAGAAGCAGAAGCTACAGAAGCTGGTGCTGATTATGTAGGGTTGGATGAGTATTTGGAAAAAATCAAAAACGGTTGGACCGATGTTGATGTGATCATCACCATGCCAAGTGTTATGGGTAAATTAGGTCCTTTGGGTAGAGTATTGGGACCAAGAGGTTTAATGCCCAATCCAAAGACAGGAACAGTTACTATGGATGTCGCTAAAGCGGTTGCAGAAGTAAAGGCTGGTAAGATTGATTTTAGAGTAGACAAAACTGGTATTGTACATGCTGCGATCGGGAAAGTATCTTTCTCAGAGGATAAGCTAGCGGAAAACGCCAAAGAACTTTTGGATACTTTGAACAAATTAAAACCTGCTGCTGCGAAAGGGGTATACATGAAGAGCATTTATTTGTCTAGTACAATGAGCCCTAGTATGCAACTAGATCCTAAAGGAGTATAACTGTTAGTTTAAAGTTTTTATTATGACAAGAGAAGAAAAATTGAACGTTATACAAGATTTAACTGCACAGTTGGGAAGTAATTCCATTATATACTTGGCAGATATCTCTGGTATGAATGCTTCGGCCACATCAGATTTAAGAAGGGCTTGCTTTAAAGCCAATATTAAACTTGCGGTCGTAAAAAATACCTTGCTTGCAAAGGCAATGGATGCATCGGATAAAGATTTTGGTGAGCTTTCAGAAGTATTGGTAGGTAACACTTCCATTATGTACTCTGATACAGGTAACGCTCCAGCAAAATTAATCAAGAACTTCAGGAAAAAAACTACAAAACCATTATTGAAAGGCGCTTATATTGAAGAGGCCGTTTATGTTGGTGATGAGAACCTAGAAGCCTTGATCAATATCAAGTCTAAGGAAGAAATGGTTGGAGAAATCATCGGATTGCTTCAGTCACCTGCTAAAAATGTTATCTCTGGACTTAAGTCTGGTGGTGGTAAATTGGCTGGTATCCTTAAAACATTATCCGAGAAATAATACGTACGCACTAAAAACAATTATATTTTAAAATTTTATTAAACGATAGAAAAATGGCAGATTTAAAAGATTTCGCAGAACAATTGGTTAACTTGACTGTAAAGGAAGTAAATGAGTTAGCTGCAATATTGAAAGATGAATATGGTATTGAGCCTGCTGCTGCTGCAGTAGCTGTTGCCGCTGGTGGAGCCGCTGAAGGTGGTGATGCTGCAGAAGAGAAAACTGAATTCGATGTAATATTGAAAGCAGCTGGTGCTTCTAAATTGGCAGTAGTTAAATTGGTTAAGGAATTAACTGGTTTAGGTTTGAAAGAAGCTAAAGATATCGTTGATAGCGCACCAAAAGCTATCAAAGAAGGTATCTCTAAAGATGAGGCTGAAGGAATTCTAAAATCATTGGAAGAAGCAGGAGCAGAAGTTGAGCTTAAATAATAGCGACAACCATACTATTTTGGTTTAGGTCTTTCCACCCTTTAGGTGGCTAGACCTAAACCCTTTTATATATGTTGTATATAAGGACATATACTACCCATTTTAGTATTCACAATCAAAATTTTGTCCATTGATGTTTACAAAACAAACTGAAAGAATAAGTTTCGCATCCGCTAAGAACATACCGGACTACCCGGATTTCTTGGACATTCAGATTAAATCCTTTCAAGATTTCTTTCAACTTGAAACTAAATCTGATGAAAGGGGCAACGAAGGCTTGTACAACACCTTCATGGAAAACTTTCCAATCACTGACACAAGAAACCAATTTGTTTTAGAGTTTCTCGACTATTTTATTGATCCACCAAGATATTCCATTCAAGAATGTATTGAGCGTGGGTTAACCTATAGCGTACCTCTTAAAGCAAGGTTGAAGTTATACTGTACCGATCCAGAGCACGAGGATTTTGAAACCATCGTACAGGATGTTTATTTGGGTACAATTCCATACATGACACCTAGTGGTACCTTCGTTATCAACGGGGCCGAGCGTGTTGTAGTATCTCAATTACACCGTTCTCCTGGAGTGTTCTTTGGACAGTCTTTCCACGCAAATGGTACAAAATTATATTCTGCTAGGGTAATTCCATTCAAGGGATCTTGGATAGAATTCGCTACAGATATCAATGGCGTTATGTACGCTTACATTGATAGAAAGAAAAAATTACCGGTAACTACTCTTTTCAGAGCCATTGGTTTTGAAAGGGATAAGGATATCTTGGAAATATTCGACCTTTCGGAAGAAGTAAAGGTTTCCAATACCGGACTTAAGAAAGTATTGGGTCGTAAGTTAGCGGCCAGAGTTTTGAACACATGGCATGAAGATTTCGTGGATGAGGATACTGGTGAAGTAGTATCTATCGAAAGAAACGAAATTATATTGGATCGTGATACTATTCTTGAAAAAGATCATATCAACGAAATTATAGAGGCTGACGTAAAAACTATTCTTTTGCACAAAGAGAATAACGCACAGTCAGACTACGCTATCATTCATAATACCTTGCAGAAGGATCCTACAAACTCTGAAAAAGAGGCTGTAGAGCACATTTATCGTCAACTGCGTAACGCAGAACCGCCCGATGAAGAAACTGCACGTGGTATTATTGACAAGTTATTCTTTTCAGATCAACGTTACAACTTAGGTGAAGTAGGACGTTACAGAATGAATAAAAAATTAGGGTTGGATATAGGAATGGACAAGCAGGTCTTGACCAAGGAAGATATCATTACCATAATTAAATATTTGATCGAATTGATCAACTCTAAAGCAGAGATTGATGATATTGATCACCTTTCAAACAGACGTGTAAGAACTGTTGGAGAACAATTATCGCAACAATTCGGTGTTGGTCTTTCCCGTATGGCAAGAACAATCCGTGAGCGTATGAACGTTCGTGACAATGAGGTATTTACACCTATTGATTTGATCAACGCAAAGACTTTGTCTTCTGTGATCAACTCATTCTTTGGAACAAACCAATTGTCTCAGTTCATGGACCAAACAAATCCATTGGCAGAGATCACGCACAAGAGAAGATTATCGGCACTAGGACCAGGTGGACTTTCGAGAGAAAGAGCTGGGTTTGAGGTTCGAGATGTTCACTACACGCATTACGGAAGACTTTGTCCAATTGAAACTCCAGAGGGACCAAACATTGGTTTGATTTCTTCCTTGGCGGTATTCTCTAAGGTAAACCCAATGGGATTCCTGGAAACTCCTTACCGTAAAGTTGAAAATGGAAAGGTAAATACAAAGGAATTTGGTTATTTAAGTGCTGAAGAAGAAGAAGGAATGAAAATAGCCCAGGCTAACATTCCATTGAAAGAAGATGGTACTATAGATATAGAAAAAGTAATTGTTAGGGAAGAAGGGGATTTCCCAGTTGTAGATCCGGGTGAAGTTAATTACACGGATGTAGCACCTAACCAAATTGCGTCAATATCAGCTTCATTGATTCCTTTCTTGGAACATGATGATGCAAACCGTGCCCTGATGGGATCAAACATGATGCGTCAGGCCGTACCATTGTTAAAACCAGAATCTCCGATTGTTGGAACAGGTTTGGAGCGTCAAGTAGCTTCAGATTCTAGAGTATTGATCAATGCAGAGGGAGATGGCGTTATAGAATATGTTGATGCTAAGAAAATAACCATTAAGTACGATAGGACAGACGCAGAACGTTCAGTAAGTTTTGAAGAGGATTCCAAGACGTATGAATTGGTGAAGTTTAGAAAGACCAACCAAGGAACAAGTATCAACCTTAAACCAATCGTAATTAAAGGCGATAGGGTTAAGAAAGGACAGGTTCTTTGTGAGGGCTATGCAACAGAAAGTGGAGAGCTTGCCTTGGGTAGAAACCTTAAAGTGGCCTTTATGCCATGGAAAGGGTACAACTTTGAGGATGCGATCGTAATTTCTGAAAAGGTAGTACGTGAAGATATCTTTACTTCTATCCATATAGATGAGTATTCATTGGAAGTTAGGGATACCAAATTGGGAGCTGAAGAGTTGACCAATGATATCCCGAACGTTTCCGAAGAGGCCACTAAGGATCTGGATGAGCACGGTATGATCCGTATTGGTGCAGAAGTTAAGCCTGGTGACATCTTAATTGGTAAGATTACTCCAAAAGGGGAATCCGATCCTACACCTGAAGAAAAACTATTACGTGCCATCTTTGGAGATAAGGCTGGGGATGTAAAAGATGCTTCCTTGAAAGCTTCACCATCATTAAGAGGTGTGGTTATCGATAAGAAATTGTTCTCTCGTTCTATTAAGGATAAGCGCAAGCGTTCTGAAGACAAAGAGGCCATTTCTAAATTGGAGTTGGAATACGAAGTGAAATTCGAACAACTTAAGGATGTATTGGTTGAGAAATTGTTTGTGTTGATCAATGGTAAGACGTCACAAGGGGTATTGAACGATCTTGGGGAAGAAGTTCTTCCAAAAGGTAAGAAATATACCATGAAAATGTTGAACTCTGTTGACGATTTCGCTCACTTGGTGGGAGGAAGCTGGACAACCGATAAGGATACCAACACATTGGTTGCTGATCTTTTGCATAACTACAAGATTAAATTAAACGATCTTCAAGGTAACTTGAGGAGAGACAAGTTTACGATCTCTGTAGGGGATGAATTGCCTGCAGGTATCATGAAATTGGCCAAAGTTTATATTGCGAAAAAACGTAAGTTAAAGGTTGGTGATAAAATGGCGGGTCGTCACGGTAACAAAGGTATTGTTGCCCGTATCGTTCGTCATGAGGATATGCCGTTCTTGGAGGATGGAACACCTGTGGATATCGTATTGAATCCACTTGGGGTACCTTCTCGTATGAACATCGGGCAGATCTATGAAACGGTTCTTGGATGGGCAGGTCTTAAATTGGGCAAGAAATATGCCACTCCAATTTTTGATGGGGCTACCATTGACCAGATCAATGAATATACAGATGAGGCCGGAATCCCGAGATTTGGACACACTTACCTTTATGATGGTGGAACTGGACAGCGTTTTGATCAACCAGCAACTGTTGGGGTGATCTATATGTTGAAACTAGGACACATGGTAGATGATAAGATGCATGCCAGATCTATAGGACCATACTCCTTGATCACGCAACAACCATTAGGTGGTAAAGCACAATTTGGTGGTCAGCGTTTTGGAGAGATGGAAGTTTGGGCACTGGAAGCATATGGTGCGTCTGCAACCCTAAGAGAAATATTGACAGTAAAATCTGATGATGTTATCGGAAGGGCCAAGACTTACGAGGCCATTGTAAAAGGAGAAACAATGCCAGAACCTGGTTTACCAGAATCTTTCAATGTATTGATGCACGAACTTAAGGGATTAGGTTTGGACATTAGATTGGAGGAATAAGATAATAGGTCTTGAACACTATTTGTAATATACATATTTAATTTACTATCACCATATTGTTATGGCTAGACTAAAAGATAATAACACAATAAAAAGGTTCGATAAAATTTCAATCGGATTGGCATCTCCAGAATCTATTTTGGCGGAGTCAAGAGGGGAAGTTTTGAAGCCTGAAACTATTAACTATAGAACGCACAAACCTGAGCGTGACGGTCTTTTTTGTGAGCGTATTTTTGGTCCTGTAAAGGATTACGAATGTGCTTGTGGAAAATACAAGAGAATTCGTTACCGTGGTATTGTTTGTGACCGTTGTGGGGTAGAGGTTACAGAAAAGAAAGTACGTAGGGACAGAGTAGGACACATCAACTTGGTGGTTCCCGTAGCTCACATCTGGTACTTCCGTTCCTTACCAAATAAAATAGGTTACCTGTTGGGATTACCTTCCAAGAAATTGGACATGATCATCTATTATGAGCGTTATGTGGTTATCCAACCAGGTATTGCCAAGGGTCCTGATGGGGAAGAGATTCAGAAAATGGATTTCTTGACCGAAGAGGAGTATCTGAACATTTTGGAATCCATTCCGGTGGAGAACCAATACTTGGAAGATACAGATCCAAACAAGTTTATTGCTAAAATGGGAGCTGAATGTTTGATCGATATCTTATCTAGAATCGATTTGGACCAACTTTCCTATGAACTTAGGCATAAGGCAAATACAGAAACTTCCAAGCAGCGTAAGACAGAAGCTCTTAAACGTTTGCAGGTGGTTGAGTCTTTGCGTGATTCGCAGAAGAACAGGCAGAATAGACCTGAGTGGATGATTATGAAAGTAATCCCTGTAATTCCACCAGAACTTAGACCATTGGTTCCATTGGATGGGGGTCGTTTTGCGACTTCCGATTTGAATGACCTTTACAGAAGGGTAATCATCAGAAACAACCGTTTGAAAAGATTGGTTGAGATCAAAGCTCCTGAAGTAATCTTAAGGAACGAGAAGCGAATGCTTCAAGAATCAGTGGATTCCTTGTTTGATAACACCCGTAAGGCATCTGCCGTTAAAACGGAATCGAACAGGCCATTGAAATCTCTTTCTGATTCCTTGAAAGGTAAGCAAGGTCGTTTCCGTCAAAACCTTTTGGGTAAACGTGTGGATTATTCCGCTCGTTCGGTAATCGTCGTTGGACCGGAAATGAAATTGTTCGAATGTGGTCTACCAAAAGATATGGCCGCTGAACTATACAAGCCGTTCGTTATTCGTAAGTTGATCGAAAGAGGTATTGTAAAAACTGTTAAATCAGCTAAGAAAATTATAGATAAGAAGGAACCAGTAGTTTGGGACATTCTTGAAAACGTATTAAAAGGTCATCCTGTACTATTAAACAGGGCCCCTACATTGCACCGTTTGGGTATACAAGCGTTCCAGCCAAAACTTATTGAAGGAAAGGCTATCCGTTTACACCCATTGGTATGTACGGCATTTAACGCGGATTTCGATGGGGATCAAATGGCAGTGCATTTGCCACTTGGACCAGAGGCTATTTTGGAAGCACAATTATTAATGTTGGCTTCCCACAACATATTGAACCCAGCAAATGGTTCACCTATTACAGTACCATCACAGGATATGGTCTTGGGTCTTTACTATATGACCAAAGAGAGAAAAACCATGGGCGATGTTATCGTTAAAGGTGAAGGTATTACGTTCTATTCCGATGAGGAAGTGGTTATCGCTTTCAACGAAGGTAAGGTAGAACTTAATGCAGGTATCAAGGTAAGAACGAAGGATTTTAATGAAGCGGGAGAACTTGTTTACCAAATTATACCTACAACTGTTGGTAGGGTATTGTTCAACATGGTGGTGCCAGAACAGGCAGGTTATGTGAACGAGGTATTGAACAAAAAATCATTACGTGATATTATTGGTAACATTTTAAGTGTGACCGATGTACCTACCACGGCTGATTTCTTGGATAAGATTAAGACCATGGGTTACGAATTCGCTTTCAAAGGTGGATTGTCCTTTAGTCTTGGTGATATTATTATCCCACCAGAGAAGCATGAAATGATTGCCGATGCCAACGAACAGGTTGATGGTATTATGGCAAACTATAACATGGGTCTTATTACCAACAACGAACGTTACAATCAGGTGATTGATGTTTGGACCTCTACGAATGCGATGTTGACCGAATTGGCAATGAAGCGTATCCGTGAAGACAAACAAGGATTTAACTCTGTGTACATGATGTTGGATTCTGGAGCAAGGGGTTCCAAGGAACAGATTCGTCAGTTGACCGGTATGCGTGGATTGATGGCCAAGCCTAAAAAATCTACTGCTGGTGGTGGTGAAATTATTGAAAACCCGATCCTTTCCAACTTTAAGGAAGGTCTTTCCATCTTGGAGTACTTTATTTCTACCCACGGTGCACGTAAAGGTCTTGCGGATACCGCATTGAAAACTGCGGATGCAGGATACCTAACCCGTCGTTTGGTGGATGTATCACAAGATGTGATCATCAACACTGAAGATTGTGGAACGTTACGTGGAATTGAGGTTGAGGCCTTGAAGAAAAACGAAGAAATCGTTGAAAGTCTAGGAGAAAGAATCTTAGGTAGGGTTGCCTTGCACGATGTTATCAATCCTTTGACAGAAGAAATTTTGTTAAGAGCAGGACAAGAGATATTGGAGGCAGATGTGAAAAGAATAGAAGCATCTCCTATAGATAAGGTAGAAGTGAGATCGGCATTGACCTGTGAGGCCCAAAAGGGTATCTGTGGTAAATGTTACGGTAGAAACCTATCGACCAATAAAATGGTACAAAGAGGTGAAGCTGTAGGTGTTGTTGCTGCCCAGTCCATTGGAGAGCCTGGAACACAGTTGACGTTACGTACATTCCACGTTGGAGGTATTGCAGGAAACATTTCTGAAGACAGTAAATTAGAAGCTAAATTTGGTGGTATAGCCGAGATCGAAGATCTAAGAACTGTAACAGGAACTGACGGTGAAGGAAAAGCAGTGGAAACTGTAATATCCAGAACATCGGAGATTAAAGTTGTAGATGCCAAAACAGGAATCACACTTAGTACAAATAACATTCCTTACGGATCGCAATTGTTCATCAAGAACGGTGCTAAGGTTGAAAAAGGAGAGCTTATTTGTCAGTGGGACCCATATAACGGTGTAATTGTTTCTGAGTTCCCAGGTAAGATTGCTTATGAAAATATTGATCAAGGTATTACATACCAAGTTGAAATAGATGAGCAAACTGGATTCCAGGAAAAAGTAATCTCTGAATCTAGAAACAAGAAATTGATACCAACATTATTGATTAAAAACAATAATGATGAAGTATTGCGTTCTTACAACCTACCGGTTGGATCACATATTATGGTGGACAACGGAGATAAGATCAATGAGGGTAAAATCCTGGTAAAAATTCCACGTAAATCTGCTAAGTCAGGGGATATTACAGGTGGTCTTCCAAGGGTAACCGAATTGTTCGAAGCACGTAACCCATCTAACCCAGCGGTAGTTTCTGAAATTGATGGTGTTGTTTCTTTTGGTAAAATTAAAAGAGGTAACCGTGAGATTATCATAGAATCAAAATTGGGAGAGATCAAGAAATACTTGGTAAAACTTTCCAACCAGATTCTGGTACAAGAGAACGATTATGTACGTGCAGGAATGCCGTTATCAGACGGTTCTATTACTCCAGAGGATATCTTGGCCATTAAAGGACCATCTGCAGTACAGCAGTATTTGGTTAATGAGGTGCAAGAAGTATATCGTCTTCAAGGGGTGAAGATCAACGACAAGCATTTTGAGGTTGTTGTTCGTCAGATGATGCGTAAAGTACGTATTCAGGATCCAGGTGATACCATATTCTTAGAGAACCAATTGGCTCATAAAGACGATTTCATTTTAGAAAATGATGAAATCTTCGGTAAGAAAGTAGTTTTGGAGGATGGAGATTCTGAAAACTTGAAGCCAGGTCAGATCATTACTGCTCGTGAGCTAAGGGATGAAAACTCACTTCTTAGAAGAGGGGACAAGAACTTGGTAACGGCCAGAGACGCGGTTGCGGCTACGGCTACGCCAATCTTACAAGGTATTACAAGAGCTTCGTTGCAGACTAAATCATTCATATCAGCTGCTTCCTTCCAGGAAACAACTAAGGTATTGAACGAAGCGGCTGTTGCAGGTAAAGTTGATACGTTGGAAGGCTTGAAAGAAAATGTAATTGTAGGACATAAGATTCCAGCAGGTACAGGTATGAGGGATTATGACAACATCATCGTAGGTTCTAAAGAAGAATTCGATGAGATCATGGCCCGTAAGGAAGAGTTCAAGTTTTAATTGATTATGGACGATAACAATCAAAACCAAAAGCAGATCAATATAGAGTTAGATGAAAAAACGGCCGAGGGGGTTTACTCCAACTTGGCCATCATCAACCACTCTGTATCGGAATTTGTTGTTGATTTTATCAGCTTAATGCCTGGAGCACCTAAGGCCAAAGTGAAGAGTAGGATCGTACTTACTCCACAGCACGCCAAGAAGTTTCTGAAAGCGTTAAATGATAATGTTCAGCGTTTTGAAAAGGCCCATGGTACAATCAAGGATTATGAACAGCCACCTATACCGTTGAATTTCGGTCCAACAGGAGAAGCATAAATAAAAAACCCCATGATGAAAATCATGGGGTTTTTTTATAATTGTATTTAAAGGAATAAATTAATCAAATTCCGAAGTGAAATGCAGTTTTACCGAAGGGTATTTCTGTTGTGTCATTTGTAGCGAAAATTGGGAATCGGCCAAAAATACCAATTGATTTCGTTTGTCCTTGGCCAAAAATTTCTGTTTTACCCTTTTAAATTCTTTGAACTCCTCATTGTTCTTGTCCGCAGGCTCTACCCAGCAAGCTTTGTAAACCGGGAAATTTTCATAGGTGCATTTTGCACCATATTCATGTTCTAAACGGTATTGGATCACTTCAAATTGAAGCGCGCCAACGGTTCCTATCACCTTCCTGTTATTTATTTCTAGAGTGAATAACTGTGCTACCCCTTCGTCCATCAATTGATCAATCCCTTTGTTAAGCTGTTTAGCTTTCATAGGGTCTGCGTTGTTGATGTATCTGAAGTGTTCAGGGGAAAAACTTGGTATCCCTTTGTAGTGTAATTCTTCTCCTTCGGTTAAGGTGTCTCCAATTTTAAAGTTCCCCGTATCGTGAAGTCCCACAATATCTCCTGGATAAGAAATATCCACAATTTCCTTCTTTTCGGCAAAAAACGCATTGGGACTGGAAAATTTAAGGTTCTTTCCGTGTCTTACGTGTAGGTAAGGCTTGTTTCTTTCAAAAGTTCCGGAAACAATTTTAATAAATGCAAGACGGTCCCTATGCTTTGGATCCATGTTGGCATGGATTTTAAACACAAAACCCGTAAAATCCTTTTCGTTGGCTTTTACCAAACGTTCCTCGGCCATTTTAGGCCTAGGTGTTGGCGCGATATCAATAAAACAGTCCAAGAGTTCGCGAACCCCGAAATTATTTAATGCAGAGCCAAAGAATACGGGCTGTTGGGTTCCTTTAAGATATTCTTCCTTATTAAATGGAGGATAGACCCCATGGACCAATTCCAAATTCTCCCTTAATTCCGTGGCTGCTTTGGAACCAATTATTTTTTCCAATTCGGGGCTGTTCAGATCATCAAAGGCAATGGTTTCCTCTATATTTTTTTTACTTTCACCACTGAACAGGTTAATGTTCTTCTCGTAAATGTTATATATTCCCTTAAAATCATATCCCATCCCTATTGGGAAGCTCAATGGCGAGACTTTAAGGCCTAGCTTTTGTTCCAC